>JAEDOJ010000083.1 GCA_016302015.1 Oscillospiraceae bacterium
ACTGGCCGCCGCCATCGAGGCTGGTACCAAGTCCATCGGTGCGGCAGAGAGCATCGAAGCTGTGGACAAGGCGCTGGCTGATGCCAAAGCCGCCATCGACGCCATCAAGACCCTTGCAGAGCTGGAAGCCGAGAAGCTGCCCTTCGTCGACGTTGCGGAGGACGTCTGGTACTACGACGCCGTAAAGTACGTCTACACCGAGAAGCTGTTCAACGGCACCGACGAAACCACCTTCTCTCCGGAAGGTACCATGACCCGTGCTATGCTGGTGACGGTTCTCTA
The DNA here is from genome assembly GCA_016302015.1 of Oscillospiraceae bacterium. The sequence goes on from JAEDOJ010000083.1 coordinate 283, forward strand.
CCGTATGGCAGGCGAGCCTGATGTCAGCAGCCTGACTACCCGCTTTACGGATCTGGATGCGGAGAGCTACTATTATAACGCAGTCCTGTGGGCTACGGAGAACGGCATCACGAAGGGTGCGGATCAGACCCACTTTGTCCCCGATGCGCCTGTTACCCGTGAGGAAATGGTGACGTTCCTCTACCGCTACGCCACGCTGATGGAGATGGACGTGACTGCCCGCGCGGATCTCTCCGGCTTCAGCGACGCTGACAAGGTCAGCGCCTACGCCGCCGAGACCATGGCATGGGCCGTTGCCGCCAAGCTGGTGCAGGGAACGGACAACAACGCACTGGCGCCCCAGGACACCGCAACCCGTGCGCAGGTTGCTGCGATCCTGTGCCGCTTCCTGAATGGCTGAGTTATTTCATTACTTTCTTCCTTCTTCCGGGGCGGGCGGAGCAATCCGCCCGCCCCACTTTTCTCCAAAGCCGGGAGAATTGATTGAGCGGAGGTGTTGCGCCTGAACCGAAAACGCGGCTTATCCCAGCGCACGTTCCAGACAGGCTACCGCCGATTCGTCAGGGCGGCAGGCAAGATGCACCATGGAAATCTCCCGCCACGCCTCAAGCGCCAGATCCAGCACACGCCCGGTCTGCGTCTGTGCGTCATAGGTGCTGCCCTCCAAAAAAGCGGCAGCCGCCTCCCTTGCGCCAATGGAATACACCGCATTTTCCGCTGCCTGAGAGAGCACGACAATCGCTCGCACAGGCAGCGCTTTATTTTGACAGATCCCCGATGTTCCGCAATACGGCGAGCCGAACGCCATCCAAACGCCGTTTATTTTCCGCAGCAACGCACGGTCGCCGTTGACAATCTCCCCACCGCGCCAGCGTTGCCAAAGCGCCGCCTGTGTAGACTTTCCTGTCTGCTTCGGTGCGGTGAACACAATGGCTTGCCCTTCATACGCAAGGAAGGAGGCATGCAAAAAAATCCCGCCGTACTCCATCAGCAATTTCGGCATTTCCAGCAGCTTCAATACAAGGTTATTATCATACAGCGGCAGACACGCTTCCTCCAAACAGACACGATAGCGCCCCGGCGCTGTCTCCTCCTGCGTCAGCAGCGGCGCCTGGGAACACTCTTGCAGCATCACGCGCAGACGGCGCCCATTTCGCAAATACTCCCTTTCATGCGGGGAGGCTTTTACGGGCGCCCCCGCAGGCATGGCAGGGTGTCCGACGCTGACCGTAAATTCCGCATCCGCCGCACCGCTTTTGCAGCGAAACGGGCTTAAAAACGCATTCTCTCGAAAAGAAGGCCCCCGCAGGGCGATGGTCACCCCACCGACACGGTAAAAACGCACGCTGTCTTCCATCCGAACCCCTCCTGACAGGAAATCCATAAACTCTGTTTCATTTTACCCCACGCTCCCGCAAATGTAAATACCGTTTTCCCAAAACACCCTCGTCATCCGATGCAATTCGTTTCAGCCCCGTCTTTTGTAAAATTTCCTCAAATATCAATATATAATATGATAAAAAATCATTAAAACTGCAAGTTGCTTTCAATATTGACTTCATTATCGCTGAGCGGTAAAATTGTACATATATATGTATATTTGGAAGCTATTCGTCCTGTTTTGTTGATTTCATCGGGATTGCTGTCACTTTTTCTGCATTTTTCCACATGACAGCGTTGTACATCAATTTGTGGTTGGGGAAAGGGTGCTGTTTCATGGAACCTGCAAAGAGATATTTTCCAAACCTGCGGGGAAGGGCCGGGTTAACGCGTCTTTGTGCGGTCATTGTAGTGCTCTGCCTGTTGGCGTCAGCCATGCCCGTCGTCACATATGCGGCGGAGGACACGAACTACAGCAGGCAGCTGCTCAACGGCAGCTTTGAAGAGGGACAGACCTGGAGCGATTCCTATAAACAGCTGTCCCAAACCCTGGTTCCTGCCTGGAATACCACCTCCTTTGACGGCAAAATGGAGCTGTTTCGGAAGAACACCGGAACCTATATCAAGACCGTGATCTTAGAGCCGACGGACGGCGAGTATGCGGCGGAGCTGAATGCGGACGAGGAAAGCACCCTGTACCAGAACGTCGCCACCACGCCGTCCAGCGTCTATGAATGGGGTCTCGACCATGGGGCACGAAACGGTACGGACATTATGGCTCTGGTGATCGGCCCCAGGCAAAGCGTCAACCCCGCAAAACCCACCAAGCAGGGGCGGGACCAGTTCATGCAGATGGTGGACTGGCTGGCGATTGACAACGAGACGATTCTTCCTGGGGCGACGCCCCAGCGTTATACCGTATACAGCAAGAAATTTGCGGAAAAAGGCACCTTTGAGGACAACACCGGCAACAACGCCTTCAGCCTGACCCCCAGCACCATTTATACCGAGCGCTGGGAAATCTGGATCATGTCAAGCGCCAATTCCAATCTGGTGGACAACACTCTGGTTTGGGACTCCTTCGGCTCCAACGCCAGGGACAGTGCGGAAACCGAAGGCAGCGCCAATTTAGATCTGGACGAATACTATCATTACACCGTCCCGGCAAACCAGACGGAGACCGTCTTTGGCTTTGTCTCGGTGGGCTTTGTGGGAGAGACCACAGCCTCGGCGGATAAGGTCAAAACCTACGGCAATTTTCTGGACAATATCGCTTTTAAAATTTATCAGCCCCTCTCCGGCAGCACGACGAACCACGGCAGCGCCATTGTTGTGGGCAGCGACGGCACCGTGGGGAGCGAGGGCGAAGTCATCGGCCACGAGATCACGGTGGACAACAACCTCCAAACCTATGTCACCGACGGCTTGCCGCTGAAGGTGCAGGCCATCATTCGGGCGGAGGACAAAGCTGACTGCGAGTTTTCCGGCTTCTTCTATACGAAGCAGGACGAGGACGGGACGCCGGTCACCGTATTTGTGCCGAAAATTGACGGTGAGAATGTGATCGAGGATTCGGACAGCCTGACAGAAGAGGAGAAGGCAGGCAAATGGATCAAATCAACCAACGAAAACGGCGACACGATTTATACTTACAAAATTGACGCCATCACCTCGGCAACGGATCTGCACTTTGTGTTTTTCAAGAGGCCCATGATCACCTATGATCCCAACGGCGGCAAACCATATATCATTGGGGATGATGAACGGCTCCACGATGAGGAGGCTGCCAATGTCTACAGCTTCAAGCCCATCACCAATGCCGGGGAGGGCAAAGAATACACCTTCTGCCCGCCCTATGTATCCCATGCGGCAGAGGGTTGGAATGACGGCTGGAAGTTCATGGGCTGGAAGGTCACCGGCGACTATATTGATATTCCGGAGGGGACGGACATTTCCACCGTGAATGGGGACAAGCTGGGAGATTTGATCGTTCCGGCTGTCCACACCGTGGCCTGCGACTATTCCCTTGAAAATGGTTCCGGTCTGGGTACGGCGCAGTATTTCAAGTTCCTGGATGGGAATGTCCAACTGACGGAGACGATCAAACACGGCAGTGACACTGTGACCGTCGACGGCGTTCTCTGGGAGGGCCAGGGCGAAGAAATGCTCTACGCCAATATGCACAAGGGCATGACCATGGTGGCGCAGTGGCGCTGGCTTCAGGCATTCATCCCCCAGTCCAGCAATGACGTGGCCCTTGGCTTCGAAGATTCCGACAGAGGCGGCCGGGTGGAGATTGCGGTGGAGGAAACCGACGAAAATTACAACGGTTCGTATACCGAAAACGGCGGCAAAGCCTATCACGCCGCAACCAATGAGTGGGTCACGGTAACCGCGATTCCCAATACCGGCTATGAATTCGTCGGCTGGTATACGGAGAACGAAAACGGAGAGCTGGTTCTCGTCTCCACGGATCCCACATACACATATCTGGAAACAAAGGAAAGCGTAAAAACCTATTATGCAAGGTTTTACGGCAGAATCCGGCAGGAGTATATTCGTCAGGTATGGAACGGCAGCGCATGGGAGGATACTTCCGACGATGCCATCGGCGTTCTTGACCGGTACGAATATGTGGACGCTCCGGAAAAGCCCATCAGCTCCACCGCAACCGAAGGCAGGGACTATGTTTTTGTGGGCTGGTACGATGCTCAGGGCGCCGAGGTAGGGGAGGAGATGCTTGCAAACGGGGGCAAAACCCTTGCCTACACAACCATGGAGGATGCCACATATTACGCACGATTTATACACGCCCCGGTGCTGAGGGAAGATGTTGCGGTCATCGACTACGGCCTGCCGGTGGATCTCCACGTGCTGGAAAATGACGTCTTCACCACGAAGGGCACTCTGGTGGGCGTAGGCGCCGTTCCGGCAAGCATGGAGAAGACCGAGGCGCTGAAAAGCGGCTTCGGAAGCGCCTGCACCGGACAATTCGGCAAAGCGGAGATCAGCGGCGACGCTGTGACCTATACCCCTGTGGGGATGCAGATGTCGGATCAGGAGGTCTTTGCCTATGCGGTGAAGTACACCATCGGCAAGGGCGTGTACTATTTCTACGGCACCGTTACCGTTGTCCCCGCGGCAACGATCTATTATGAGGACAGCTTCATCACGCTGGAAGGAAGCTGGGAAACCGCAGGTCAGACCCAGTCCGCACATCAGAGCGAAGACCGCCCCGGCGGCTTCGAGTTCCCGGACTATGACGCAGACAATGTCTATGGCTATGACAGCGCCTATGACACCTGCGCGACCTACTCCCTCGGCTCTGCCGTAAAGACCACCGTCAGCACCAGCACCTATACCCAGAATGGAAGCTGGCCGACTGCCAAATTCACCTTCAGCGGCACAGGCTTTGATCTCATCAGCCTGACCAGCAACCAGACCGGCTTTATCACCTGCCGTGTCTATGAGGGTACACAAACGGACACTGTCTATAAGAGCTGGGTCGTAGATACCTATTACGGCTATGAACGCACGATCGATGCCGATTACCCGTGGGTCAAGTACACCTGGACCTATAACGGCGACCGTTGGAGCGCCGTCAAGGAATGTGTAGCGGAGAAGGACACGGAGGAAACATCCGAGCTTCCCACCAACCCGCAGGCGGGGGATGTGTATGTGCAGTACAAAGAAAACTATATCTGGACGCCTGCAACGGGAACGGATAACAGCCTCTATCAGATACCGGTCATCAAAAGTCCGGAGCTGCCCTACGGCACCTACACCGTGGTCGTCACGCCCACCTATATTCCGTTTTTCGACCATACCGGCGCAGGCAGCTATGACTTCTACCTTGACGCCGTAAGGGTTTATAACCCCGCACAGAATATGGAGGACTACTATGTCCTTGACGGAGAGGGCTGGCCTCAGTACATCGAGCTGCGCCGGCAGCTTCTCGGCAAGGATGCGGCGGGCAACGCCGAAGCCTATGTCAACGGCATCAGTTTTATCGACGGCGTCTCCAACGGAACCGTTTCGGATTACGAAAATTACGGCCCCAACAACGAGGTCTACCTGAACAGCCATCAGGCGGTCGCCTTTGCCGTCGAGAGCAACGGAGCTTCCATCGCCTCCGTACAGCTTGGCGTCAAGGCCTTTGGCCAAACGGGTACGCTGACCGCCTCCTGTGTGGATGCGGATAGCAATACCCTCGTCACAGGAGATCTGCAAATCAGCACGCATACGGATATGTATTATTCGCTGACAAACCTGAACGGCGAATCCTGCCTGCAATGGCAGGACAGCGGCACGGTCAGTCAGGCAATTGTCCTGACGAATACCGGCACCACGCCGATCACGCTCACAACGCTGAAAATCACCTATCAGAGCCAACCGGGCGCAGAAGCCGAGCTTTGCATGAACCTTGCGCTGATGCAGGCCGCAAACGAGTCTGTGACGCAGAAGCTTGCCTCCCTGCGAGGAAGGTGCTACCACCGCTTTACCTATGCGGTAACTGCCCCACCCACGCAGACGGAGGTGGGAATCCTCACCTGTACCTGCACGGACTGCGCCAAGGCCGAAACGCTGGCAATGCCCGTGCTGACGGACGCACGCTATACCTCAGAGATCACAAGCGAACCGACCTGCTCCACAGCAGGTGTCAGAACCTATACCGACAGCGAATATGCCGTCAGCTTCACCGCAGAGCTTCCACCTCTTGGTCATGACCTGGTGTCGGATGGGGCACTCGCCGCAACCTGTACACAAAGCGGGCTGACGGAAGGCTTCCACTGCACCCGCTGCGCATATCGAATAGAGCAGACGGAAACGGAGGCTCTGGGCCATAGCTATGTGGACGGCGTATGCACCCTTTGCGGTGAGGAAAATCCGTCGGCTTCCTGTGCCTCCGCCGGCTATACCGATGTGCCTGACGAGAGCGACTGGGCCCATGAGGGAATCGACTTTGCCATTGAACGGGGCTTGATGAAGGGCGTTGACACGAATCTCTTTGCGCCGGAGGAGGCGATGAGTCGTGGGATGCTGGTCACCGTGCTGTGGCGTTTGGAGGGCATGCCCCCAGCGGCGCAGGCTG
>JAEDOJ010000084.1 GCA_016302015.1 Oscillospiraceae bacterium
AAAGCCTTGAGAAATCAGGCTTTGCGGGAATTTTGCAATATCAAAACACTATATTACGGCTTGCAGTTTTTACTTTGAAGCCGGTTCCTTCTCCGGAGAATCCTCGTCGTCAGAACCGGAAATAAACATTTCCTCTGTGGTCTGCTGGGCCAGCTTCAGCTTTTCGGTGATGTTAACCAGTGCGTTGGTGGTGGCTTCCAGCGCGTCAACCGCAGTTGCCATGCGCCCCGCCAAGTGATAATACATAGCCTTATAATCCGGCATACAGACCCCTCCCAGGCAAATTGTCAATCATCGGCACTGCTCCATGAAACAGTGCCGATGATTGGTTTGGTGGACCCGAGGAGATTCGAACTCCCGACCCCTACAATGCGAATGTAATGCGCTCCCAGCTGCGCTACGGGCCCGAACATCCTTATTATAACACAAATTTTTGAAATTGCAACGGTTTTTTCCTACTTTTCTGCAAACAGGAAGTGCTTGCATTTGACCCGAAATCATGGTATGATGATACGAAAGGAGGTATGCCTTATGACAGACCAGTTTTCCCCTCCCGATTCCCGGGAGTTTCATTTTACCGGAGATCTCCCCCCGATTGATTCTGAAGCTACGCCAAATTCTGCGTTTCATATGCCCGAACCCCTGGACCAGCCGGAGCAGACGCCGGCTTCCCCGGACTTCCACTGGGAGGACGAGCCGGACAGATTCCTCTGGGATGAGGATATTCAGGAAAATGACCAGGTCATTTCCCCTTCCCCGGAGCAGCCGGTCCCCATGGACAAAACCATCGCCGTACCCGAAATCCCGGCGCAGCCCCAGCCTGCGGACGAGGTCGTTCCTCCCCTTCCTGAGGAAGAAGCTCCCGCCCCGGCTCTTTTCGACGCCTCCATGCCCGCAACCGTGGTTCCCCGCCCCGAATATCGGAAAAAATCCACCGGGCGGAAGGTGCTCCATGTTTTTGCGGTCATCGGCAAGTATCTGGCGGCGCTGATCCTCGCCATTGCCATCGGTGCGGTGGGCCTGGCAGGGTATCTGACGGTGACGGAATACAATCCCGCCCACGCGGAGGTTGCCCAGCGGGGCGCGGTCAACATCGACACCCTGTTTTCCGGTCAGACCTTCCGGGTTGTCACCTTCAACACCGGCTTCGGCGGTCTGGACGAGGAAACGGATTTCTTCATGGACGGCGGCAAAACCGTCAATCCCGATTCCGAAGAGAGAATCCGCCGGAATATGCTGGGCATTGAGACCATCCTGAAGGACTGTGACGCGGATTTCTATTTCCTGCAGGAGGTTGACACGGATTCCAAACGCACCTACGGCTTGAATCAGTGGCTGCAATACGAATACGATCTGGAAAACTACGAAAGCCGTTTTGCCCTGAATTACTCCTGTAATTACGTTCCCTATCCTTTAAAGGACAACATCGGCAGGGTGCATTCCGGCGTGGCAACCTACAGCCGCTATGATATTTCCTCCGCCACCCGTTATTCCCTGCCCTGTCCCTTTAGCTGGCCCTCCCGGGTGGCCAACCTGAAGCGGTGTATGCTGGTGACCCGCATCCCCATTGACGGTCAGGAGGAGCAGGAGCTGGTGCTGATCAACTTCCATCTGGAGGCCTATGACGACGGCGAAGGCAAGGAAGCCCAGACCAGACAGTTACTGGACTTTATTCAGGCGGAGTACGCCAAGGGCAATTATGTCATCGCCGGCGGCGACTTCAATCAGGTGCTTCCCGGCACGCTGAACACCTATCCCATCAAGGATTCCAGCCAGTGGACTCCCAACACCCTGGAAAGCCTGCCGGAGGGGTGGAAATACGCCTATGATTCCTTTATTCCCACCTGCCGCCTGCTGAATCAGCCCCTGAATCCTGCAAGCAGTCTGACCCAGTATTATATCATTGACGGCTTCATCGTCTCCCCCAACCTGACGGTGGAGCGGGTGCAGACGCTGGACGAAGGCTTTGTCTACGCCGACCACAACCCCGTGGTTCTGGATATTTCGCTGAACCTCCCGGCGGAGGAATAATTGCAAAAAGCTCTCAGGAGCGGGGAAAGTCCCTTCCTGAGAGCATTTTTTATTCCTTTGGAAGATCCCGCATGGTCAGGCTGATGCGCTTGCGCTTCTCGTCCACCTCCAGCACGGCCACCTTCACAATATCGCCTACGGAGACCACCTCGGAGGGATGCTTGATAAATTTATTGCAGACCCGGGAAATATGCACCAGTCCGTCCTGATGGACGCCGATATCCACAAACACGCCAAAATCAATGACGTTGCGGACGGTTCCGGTGAGAACCATGCCGGGCTTCAGATCCTTCAGCTCCAGCACGTCACTGCGGAGAATGGGAGGCGGCAGCTCGTCACGGGGGTCACGACCCGGTTTACATAATTCCTTCACAATATCCCGGAGGGTGGGCAGACCCACGCCGCAGGTCTCTGCCACGGCGGCCGCGCCCTGGGCCTCCAGACGTTGGGAAAGCTGGGTCAGGTTCCCCTCCGCCACATCCTTCAGGGTATAGCCGCAAAGCTCCAGCAGCTTTTCCGCGGCGGCGTAGGACTCCGGGTGAACCCCGGTATGATCCAAAATCTGCTTGCTCTCCGGCACCCGGAGGAAGCCCGCTGCCTGTTCATAGGCCTTTGCCCCCAGCTTGGGCACCTTCAGCACCTGCTTCCGGGTGGTGAACATCCCGTTTTCCTCCCGGTAGGCGACGATATTCCTGGCAATCACGGCATTCAGGCCGGAAACCCGCCGCAAAAGAGAGGCAGAGGCGGTATTCAAATCCACGCCCACCGCATTGACGCAGTCCTCCACCACGCCGCCCAGGGTCTCATCCAGACGCTTTTCCGGCAGATCATGCTGGTACTGTCCCACGCCGATGGCCTTGGGATCGATTTTCACCAGCTCCGCCAGGGGGTCCTGCATCCGCCGGGCAATGGATACCGCGGAACGAAGGTTCACGTCATACTGGGGAAATTCCTCCGCCGCCAGAGGAGAGGCGGAGTAGACCGAAGCGCCGGCCTCGGAGACGATCATATAGGACACGCCCTTCACCCGGGTCAGCAGGTCGCAGACGGCGTTTTCCGTCTCTCTGGAGGCGGTGCCGTTGCCGATGGCGATATGGTCGATTCCATGCTTCTGAATCAGGCGGAGCAGGGTGGTGATGGCCTCCTCCCGCTTGGCCTTGGAGAAGGTGGGATAGACCACGGCGGTATCCAGCACCTTGCCGGTGCTGTCCACCACGGCGACCTTACAGCCGTGGCTGTAGCCGGGGTCCAACCCCATAGTCACGTGACCCTTCACCGGAGGCTGCATGAGCAAGGGACGCAGGTTCAGGGCAAAATTGCGGATGGCTCCTTCTCCCGCCGTCTCCGTCAGGGCGGTTCGCAGCTCCCGCTGCATACTGGGGGCGATCAGACGGTCATAGGCGTCGTCCGCAGCGGCCCGGACAAAGGCATTGGCATTGCTGCCGGGAACCAGCACCGCCCGGCGGACGCAGAGGATCGCCTGCTCATGATCCACCTCCACGGAGACCTTCAAAAAGCCTTCCCGCTCCCCCCGGTTGATGGCCAGCACCTGATGTCCCTGCATTTTGGACAGGGGCTGGGTGAAGTCGTAGTACATCTGATAGACGGAGGTTTCCTCCTCCTTGCCCTTCACCGCCTGAGACCGCACCGTTGCCATGCGCTGCATCAGACTCCGCAGAGTTTTACGAATCGAAGCATCGTCGGAGATCAGCTCCGCCACAATGTCCGACGCCCCGGCCAGCGCCGCCTCCACGGTTTCCACTCCCAGCTCCGGGTTTACATAATCCTGCGCCAGCTCCTCCGGCGCAGGCAGGTCTCTGGCCTGGGAGAACAACTGCAGCGCCAGCGGCTCCAGGCCCTTCTCCTTGGCCACGGTGGCACGGGTACGGCGCTTGGGCTTGAAGGGTCGGTACAGGTCTTCCAATTCGGAGAGAATTTTCGCGTTTGCAATGGCGGCGGCCAGCTCCTCCGTCAGCTTGCCCTGCGCGGCGATGGACTTACAAATCTCCTCCCGGCGCTGCGCCAGATTCCGCAGATACTGCAGACGGTCGGCAAGGGTTCGCAGGGTGGTATCGTCCATGGCGCCGTGGGCTTCCTTCCGGTAGCGGGCGATGAAGGGAACGGTGTTCCCCTCGTCCAGCAGGTCTACCACGTTCTTTACATATTGCGCAGGCTGGTTCAGCTCTGCGGATAACAGTCGGATGATTTCTTCCATAGGTTCCTCCATCGTATTCGATCCAGACCAGTATAGCACATTTTCGGGAAAATGAAAAGCAGAATCTTTCTCTTGAGCCCCCGCCGGGGAAATGCTATAATGAAAAAAAGGAGGGCTGAGGCATGGAAATTCAACCGGGAAAATACCGCCACTTTAAGGGAAAGGAATATCAGGTGCTGTATGTGGCACGGCACTCGGAGACCCTGGAGGAAATGGTGGTCTATCAGGCGCTGTACGGCGAGAGAGGCATCTGGGTTCGTCCCGCCTCCATGTGGAACGAGACCGTGGAACGGGACGGCAAGGTCTATCGCCGCTTCACCAAAATTCCTGAGGAATAAAAATAAGCCCGTCGCATGGCTGCGATGGGCTTTTCTGCGTTATTTACGGGTTCTCAGGCGTTTTCCTTCAGCCACTTGTTGGCATTATCCACGGAGACGCGCTTGATGGTCTCCTCGGCATAGGCAGATTCGGGTCCGCCAAAGGAGTAGAAGAAGAACTTGCCGCCTTCGGTCTGGTAGAGAGAGACTTCGTAGCCGTCTGCATCGCCAAAGTTCCCATGGGTAACCTTCTTCACCAGCTTTGCGGTCTCGGTATCGTACTCCACTTTGCAGATGATTTTCTTCATGCTTGACGTCCTCCTTTCCTTAAGTTATCCGTTCTGTTCTTGAACCACAGGGCATAATATCATAAGTTGTCTTGTTTGTCAAGCATTTTACGCTTTTACAGGGAGGGCGGCGCTTGCGCTGTATTCCGTCACACCCAAAACGGTTTCTCCGTCGATCTGCAGGGCCGTGGGACGGTCGAATTTCACCGTGATTTCATGGCCTGTGAGAACCGTACACATCTCCCTGTGCTTCACGTGCTCGCCCTTGAAGATGGTGGGGAAAACCATCAGGGTCTTCAGCTTCCCGGACCCGTGCATCACCATCACGGTGAGCTTCTTCTCCGGGTCAAGGCGATCCTGCTCCGGGGCGACCATCATGCCGCCGCCGTAAAAACGGCCGTTCATGGTGGGCGCCAGCCAGACCTTCCGGAACTTATGCTCCTTGCCGTCCACGGTAACCACCGCATTGGCGGGCTTGAAATGGAACAGCAGACCCTTGATGGCAATGGCGGTGTAGTTCACCGGTTTTTTTGACGTCTCCCGGAGCCGGTCTCCCACTTCACAGCAGTAGCCGTCGATGCCGTAGCCCACGCCGTTGAGGAAGCGGCAGGTCTTGCCCTTTACCGTCACCCGGGGCAGGTTCTTCAAATACTTCCCAATGGAAACCAGCGGCTTCTCCGTTCCCACGTCCCGAAGGAAATCATTGCCGGTTCCCGCCGCAAAATAATAAATTTCATTGGGAAGCTCCATGCCCTCCGTCTCGTTCACAAAGCGGTTCAGGGTGCCGTCCCCGCCGGTTAGCACCAGAGAATCCTCCCGGGAAAGCCCCGCAAAAAATTCCCGGTAGCTTTTCACCCCGGTCATGTCCCGGAGCTTTACCGTCTCCCCCGGAAGCAGTTTGGACAGCTTTTCGGCGGTTTCCTTCCCGCTGCCGTCCCCCGCCTTGGGATTATACAGAACCTGATATGTCATAGTTCTCCTTCTTTCTCGTTTTTTAGCCATATTCTATTGTTTTTTTCCAAAAAATGCAATTGACAAATATCTTTCTTTGACCAAAACATTGACAGAAATGGCGCAATGAGATAAAATAATTCACAAAGAGGTGAAGCGCCATGGACAAAACAGCCCTGCGGAGAACCATCTCCGCCCGGAAACGAAGTCTGACCGTGGAGCAGATTGAGGATGCGTCCCGGCGGCTGGCAAGCCTGCTGTTTTCTCATCCCATCTATCAGTCCGCCTCCGCCCTCTACGCCTACCTGAGCTACAATCAGGAGGTGCGGACAGCCCCTGTCATCCGTCAGGCTCTGGGGTCGGGAAAACGGGTGGCGGTTCCCAAGGTGGTGGACGGGGAGATGGTCTTTCTCTGGCTGACGGAGGATACCGTCATCGCCCCCGGCTATTGCGGCATCCCGGAGCCGGTGGACGGCGCCGTTGCGCAGGACAAGTCCGCTCTGGTTCTCATGCCCGGTCTGGCCTTTGACCCGGAAGGCCATCGGATGGGCTACGGCGGCGGCTTTTATGACCGCTTCCTCGCCGGTGAGCCTCACCCCACCGTGGCGCTGTGCTATGACTTTCAGCTTCTGCCCCATCTGGACACCGAAGCGCACGACATTCCTGTGGACGTTGTCCTGTCCGCAGAAATTCGGGAGGGAGAACATCAATCATGATCGAAATCTGCTGCGAATACAACGAAGAAGGCTATTTGTTCACCCTGATGGATTTCCCCGGCGCCTACCTCCGGGGAAAAACGGAAAACGAGGCTCTTGCCAAGCTGGGCGGGGAAATCCGCAGCTATCAGCGCTGGCGGGGCGATACCCAGCTTCTGCTGGATCCCCTGGACTGGGAGATTACGGAGCGAATC
>JAEDOJ010000085.1 GCA_016302015.1 Oscillospiraceae bacterium
CGGCTGCATCGTAACCGTAGTTGAAGTAGACCTGCGCCGCCGCGCCGTAGTTCAGGAGGGCAACTGCCAAATCCTTTTTGGTGGAGTCCGCACCTTGCGTATAGGGCAGGAGCAAATCCTTCAGATTCAGGGTCTTTTCTTCGCCGTAATACTCCGTGCCATCCTTACCGGTGGCGTAGAGCTTTGCAACGAAGTTATCCCCCAGTTCCTTGGCGGCGATGCCGTCGAAGGTAAAGGTGCTGAAGCCGCCGGAATCCTTCATGGTTCCCTCGGAGATGGAATAGGTCTTCTCCGTGGTGGTGCCGTCGGCGTTATGCTTGGTAACCACCGCACGGACATCGGCGTAGTTCGTTGTGCCAGCGCCTACAATATATACCATATTTAATGTAGAACCCATGGTGAAGCTGCTGTAGCGGAACTTCAGATTGGAATCAAGGACCGGCTCGGTAACAGGCGCGGCAACGCCGCAGACGCACACGCCGTTTTCATAGGTATGAGGTTCAGATCTCACAATCTGGCCGCAGATCGAGCAGAAAACCGCGTGAGTTCCGTCCAGATTGTCGGAATATAAGCCCTCCGTATGACCCTTGGGGGGAAGCACCGTCTGGGGAACCAGAATTTCCCCGCAGACGGAGCAATGGGAGCCGGCAGTTTTGCCCCCGGCGGTGCAGGTTGCCGCCACCGCTTCGTCCGTTACCTCCGAATGCCCGGCGGCAGGGAGGACTCTCCGTTCTCCGGCGGCGCCGCAGACGGTACAGACCTGATAAACAAAGCCATCCTCCGTGCAGGTGGGCGCCTGATAGTATTCGCCCTCCGTGGCCTCTGCCCAGGTGTGCTGGCCGGAGTCGGAATTTGTAATATAGCGATATTCCGTTCTGGTCTCCACCTGTCGGGTGTCCGTGGCTTCCACAGGAGCCTCAGTCCAGGCCGACCAGTCGCCGTAGCGGCCGCAGGTGTATTCCTTCCCCTGAACGGTATAGGTCTGGCGGTAAATCGGAGTGAAGAACCACAAATAGGTGTCGCCGCAATGCTCCCGGGAGAGGGCCATTGCATTCTCAAAGGAGACAAATTCCCTGCCCTCATAATGCTCATAGGAGGAGGTGCAGATTTCCCCGCCCAGCGCCGTGGGCGCGCTTTGGGAAACCCAGGCATGGAAGGTGGAAATATTCAGATCGGTACGGATTCTGGGGGCGATCCACCGCCAATAGGAGGTGTCCAGCGTCTGACCGTAGCACCAGTGCCAGTAAATATAGCCCACCACCTCATCAGAATCAATGACGGTTTTCGTGGTTTCGGTTTCCGAGGCGGTAACCTTATCCTTGTGATAGGTGGTATAGGTGGTGTGGGAGGTGTTGTAGCCATCCGGAAGGTCGGCATATTCCACGCTGCCGGTGGAGTCGGTGACCCACCGGACGTTGATCACGTCCCAGCCGGAGACCAGCTCCCTTGTGGTCATCGTCTCATAATCCGCATAACGGTACATGGTGCGGGTCTGCACCATATCCTCCCCCATGCCTTCGGGAGCGGTCTCAGACCATTCGCTCCACTGGGCGTCCGGATATTCCCGCCGGCTGTCGCCGCAGACCCGGCAGGTATAGACATTGCAGGCCAGAGAGGTACAGGTTCCCTCCGTGGTCTGTACTTCATAGTCATGCCCCAGAGCGTCCACATAGGTATCCACATAGCTGCCGCCGCAGGAGGTGCAGACATGGGTCGTATAGCCCCGCTGGGTGCAGGTGGGCGGGGTGATCCGGTCTTCATAGGAATGGATATGGGAAACGGGAACCAAACTCCAGCGGGAAGCCGCATCCGTCTCATAGACCCCCGCCGTCACCGCAGTACCGCTGAGAGCCAGATATCTGCCGGTGTCCACGTTAACCAGTCCCACCGTTCCGTCGGCGTTGGGGATCAACTGCCAGGGCTGGGCGGTATCGGTCAGGCTCGCGCCCTCTTCAGACAGGCTCAGATATGCGCCGGTGATGGTATGGACAACGCTGTAGCAGCCGTCATTCAGGCTGTGAAGCTCGAAGGCCTGCTCCATGGCGACGGAAGCCTGAGCGGCAGTCACCGCAGTCCCCCTTCCCTCCAAGGCCAAACCGCCGTTGGCGGAGACAAGCTGATACATCCCGGAGAGCGTCACGCTGCTGCTTGCCGTCCGAACCGGCTTCCAGCTCTGCGCCGCTGTGCCGTTTCCGGTGTAGCACTGGATGTTGGTTCCCTCCGCGAGCGTCCCCCCGTCAATGTCCAGATACAGACCGTTGCAGGCGGAGACAAAGCTGTAGGTGCCGTCGGCATTGGGAACGGCCGCCCACCGCTGGGCGACGGTACCGTTGTCCGTGTACTGGGCAACGTTTGCCCCGTTGGTCTGCACCGCGTTGGTAACGTCAACGCAGAGGTTGGAATGCAGCGCCCGCAGGGTATAGAGACCGTCGGAATTGCGGTAGACAGCGAAGCGCTGATTCTCCCCGCCGGCTTCCGCGGACAGAGCCAGATTTGCCTCGTTATTCATGCCGCTGCCGGCAATGGCAAGACAGTAGCTCCGGTCTTCGCTGGCGCAGAGGTTGTAGACGCCGTCCTTCAGCGATCCCCTGTGGGAAAGCACCCACTTCTGTGCGTCAGACCCGTTCTCTTCCCAGACGTGGACGAGGGTTCCCGCCGTCTGGTCGTTGTTGGACAGGTCCATATACTTCCGGGTCTCCTCGTTCATAATGCCGCAGGACCCGTCTTCGTTGTCGATCAAATACCACCTCTGCGCCCCGCCGCCGCTGTAGCTCTGCTGGGCGAGCACGTCCCCGCCGGTATTCTCCAGATACCGGAAGGATTTGGCATTCATCAGCGTGTAGCTTCCCAGACCCGCCTTTTTCAGGACGAATTTCTGTGCGCTGCCGTCGTTATCTGTCTGAACCCGGGCGGCCGACTGATCGTCCATCTCCACCATCAGACTCCGGCTGTCCCGGCAGGCGATGGTATAGGTTCCGTCCATGGGCTTCAGCAGCTTTTTGTCGCCAATCCGGTTTTCTCCGCAGCCGTTGGTCACATAGTGCAGATAATAGAAATAATTGTTCGAGCCATAGGCGGAGACCAGATCGTCATAGTTACTTTTATAATAGGAGAAGTTCAACTGTGGGCTTCCCTGTCTTCCCTCGGCGATGCCGTTTTCGAGGAAGTGCTTCGCCGCGGCCTCATAGCCTTCAGCGCCGAAGGCGGCCTGCAGGTCGGAATGATTGGCAAGGTACCACTTCACGTCAAAGGCCGGGCTGGCGCAGCGGCCTTCCTTCAGACCGCTGCTGAGCCAATGCGCCCGAAGCTGGTCGTCGGTCATGGCCGCCAGATCCTCATGGTTGCTGCGGTAGTAGGCCTCGTTGAACAGCACCGGGTCAGCCAGCGCCGTGGAATTGGGCGCCTCCGGCACAGTGCCCTCATAGCGGTAAATGGTGTAATCGCTGCTGTAGATGTTCCCAAGCTGCGTGGGCGTATAATAGGAACGCTTGAGCTGAGGAGGGGTCTGCTCCGTGATCTCAATGACCAGATCGCCGCTGGACCAGTCCAGGCCGGTAACCAGCACCACATGACCGACGGAGTTGGAGTTCAACGCGTCGCCCAACTGGAGCTGGTAGGCGTTTGACGCGGTGGCTGCGCCGATCCGTTTGGAAACGTTGGGGATTCCGTAGGTCGTATGTCTGGAGATGCCCCAGCAAGAGGAGACAAAGGCGGAGCAGTCCGTGGCGTAATAGGTGGAATATGTAGTGCCGTAGGAGGACCGGCTGTTATAAAACACGCTGTTGGCGTCCTTTGTGGACTCCAAAAAGGTATCCACGGAGACGCCGAAGCCAATATAATAGCCGGAGTTGATGGGCTGGCCGTAGGGGAGGTGGTAGGTATTCCCTGCGACAAAGGTAGAGCTGCCGCACCAGCCGGATACGTTTTTCTGGCAGACCCAGGTGGTGTTGTACAAATAATTCGCCCAGTCTACAATGTGCTGCTGATCCGTGGTCGCCGCCTGCGCCGTCATGGGCGGCATCCAGACGAACATCCCCGCAACCATCGTCAGGCAGATTAAAAAAATGATCGCTCTTTTTTTCACGGTTGGTTCCCCCAGTCGTCTTTTCTCTGTTTTTCCTGTGATTTCGTGAGATATTTTCTATTGTATCATACCATTTTTTGTAATTCCACTAAAAATCTGCACAAAATATCCCCGGAGCTTTTGTCTATTTCGATCAGCGTTGTGTCTGATCATGCAAAAACCACATCCGGTTGGGGATGTGGTTTTTCCTGCTTTAATCCAGATTTTCTCCCCGGTCCCGATAGGCGGATTCCAGAGGACTGGCGGCTGCGGCTTCCGCGCTGTATTTTTCCACCAGCTTCTTCGCCTTCTCCACCGGCAGGATCGTACCGGCTCCCGCAACGCAGCCCCCGGGACAGGCCATGCCTTCCAGAAGATAGCCCTGATATTTTCCCGCCTTGGCCAGAGCAATCAGCTTGCGGCAGTCCCGCAGCCCCTCGGCACAGGCCACCTGCACCTGAAGGTCGGGGTTCTGCTCGTGGAGCAGCTCCGTCACAGCCTTCGCCACGCCCCCGGCCACCGCAAAGTTTCGCCCCGCACCGGAGCCTTCCTTTAAATAGTCCTTCTCCTCTATGGTATCAAAATTGATTTCCTTTGCCTCAAACATCCCCTGAAGCTCCTCAAAGGTCAGCAGGAAGTCCACATCGGAACGAATGTCCTCCCGAATCGCCTCCAGCTTCTTTGCGGCGCAGGGCCCCACAAAGACCACCTTGCAGCCGGGGAAGTCCTTCTTGACCATGCGGGCGGTATAGACCATGGGGGTTAAGGTCATGGAAATCTTGTGCTTCTCGCTGGGGTAGAGCTTCTCGATCATGGAATGCCAGGCGGGACAGCAGGAGGTCGCCATGTAATCCTGTTCCGCCGGCACCTTTTTCAAAAAGTCCTTCGCTTCCTCGATGGTGCAGAGGTCGGCGCCGATGGCAACCTCCACAACCCGGTCAAAGCCAAGCTGCTTCATCGCCGCCACAAACT
This sequence comes from Oscillospiraceae bacterium, assembly GCA_016302015.1. The sequence goes on from JAEDOJ010000085.1 coordinate 5,036, forward strand.
TACCCGGGGAAACCTTGCCGCTGAACTGGCCGATAAACGCCGGGGCAACAATGGCGATGACCCGGTCTCCCCGCAGAATGGACTGAATGATCTGAAAAATCTGTCCCTTATCCACGATGGCGCCGAAGGGGCAGGACACCAGACACTGACCGCAGGAAACGCATCGTTCCTGATCGATCCTTGCCCGTCCGTATTCATCGGAGCCGATGGCGTCCATGCCGCAGGCCGCCTGACAGGGGCGTTCCATATGGATAATGGCATTGTAGGAACAGGCGGAAGCGCATTTCCCGCAGCGGACGCACTTTTCCTGATCGATGAGGCTCTTCCCGTTGACAAAGGAGATCGCGTTTCTGGGACAGACCTGCTGGCAGGAGGCAGCCAGACAGTTCTGACAGTTCTCGGTCACCCGATACTGGTTGGTGGGACAGGCATGGCAGGCATAGGGGATAATATTGATCAGCGGCGGCTCATAATACTGCTCCGCAATCGCCGCCTGATCCATGCCCTCCGTCATCAGGGAGTGGGTCTGCACGGGACGTATGGACAGACCCATCGCCAGACGAACCCGTTCCCCGGCAATGGCACGCTCCAAAAAGATGGATTCCCGGTGCAGGGGGCGGTCGCCGGGCACGATCCGAAAGGGCAGCTCCTCGGCGTGGGAATAATCACCGCCGTTGTAAGCCATTCGTGCCACCTCGGTAAAGACCTTTTTCCGAATGTCGGTAATCAAAGAAGGGACTCCGCGCATGGTATGCTTTCCTCCGTTTCAACTTTTATCCTGTTAACTCACAGGGGATTGAAGGTCAGGCCTGCCCCGGGGAAATTTTTTCTCACAAACTCGGTCATTCTGGGAACTCCCACGGAATGGTCGGAGTGGATATTGATATGATCCACCTGGTTGCCGTTTTCCAGCAGAAAGGTCAGAACATCATAGCCGGTTTTCTCCGTCCCCAGATCGTAGTCCAGGCTGATAAACTCAATCCTCCGGAAAATCCGCAGATAGTACACGCAGTCCTCATAGGTGCGGACACAGCGGTACCTGTCCTCCGGCATCGCCCGTTGATCGTCCAAAATGATTTTCATGGAGGTTTCCTGCCTTTCCGTTTTTCTCATTATAACACGCCGCCAAAAGGATTGCAATTCCCGGTTCCTGTTTCAAATTTCTTTCTTTTCTGATATTCGCATAAATCCCCTTTGTTTGCAAACAATAGCAATGCCGGAAAACGAGCAGAAGGAGATTAGTGATATGAAGGCAACAGGCATTGTGAGAAGGATCGATGATTTGGGCCGTGTGGTCATTCCCAAAGAAATCCGCCGTACCCTGCGTATCCGTGAGGGCGACCCGTCACAGACGACATTGGCACCATGGGAAAAATTCTGTTTTGGTATGTTGGATTTAGCCAAACGCAGAGGGTGGTAGTTGTACATAGTGACGAAAAACTTGTGCCGAACCGTGTGGATTTGAAAGGATCAAAAACCATGAAACCGACGATTTCCTGCGCGTTCAATACGGACACCGCCTGCGTGAAGTTGAGATATTACAGAGGACTCTTTCCGTTGGCTCAAACTGACCTTAATTGTAGGTTTCATGCTAATTCTCCTATGGCATCGTAGGTGACAGAATTTTCTTAATTCGGGCGGGAAGCGTCGGGAATGCCACGACCCGACAACTTCC
>JAEDOJ010000086.1 GCA_016302015.1 Oscillospiraceae bacterium
AGGGTTCATCCTCCGGGGATTCGGGGATGTCGATATAGCCCACGAAGCGGTAGAATATACGATTGCAGGATTGGCTGCCTGCTGCTGTTCCACTACACCGCCGTCGGCACGCAGAAGTCCTATCGGCAGATCTTTATACTAATTCCTAATAAAACCATTTAAATAATCATCAGCGCTGAAATCAAGGCAATCCGGAAAGTACGAAAACCGTGACAAATTCCGTCGAGGAGCATAGAATGGATTGTGCTGTCAATAAATTTTTGGAGAGGAAGGATCTCGATGGAAACGACAAAAACGCCCCTGCCAGCGTGAGGACAATTGCCGGGAAGCCATCACCGAATTGATCGAAGCCGTTGCCGAGCAACAGGAGGCACTGGCAAAGATCCTGGAGGCAGAACACGGGTATCACACCCGCACCGTCTCTATAATATCAGGCTCTTACGAAAGCTGATGAATGCTTTCAATCTCACACGGGGAACCGTGACCTGCATGATTTCAAATGACTCCACGGAGGGCAGAACGCCCTCCGTGGAGTGGTTTTAAGAGATAAATAGATTGTATTTCTCGCCGGAGATATCGTAGGGGCAAAGCTGATCCGCCGGAGGCTGGACGTTGCAGATGCCATCTGTCGTATTGAACAGATACCAGCCGGTATCGACGTCCGGATCAACAGGCACAGTGCATTCGCCCAGCTGCGTCGCTGAGGGGTTGACCGTGCAGCTTGCGATGGTCGCCCCCGCCAGAGAGAAGCTCTCATAGAACAGTTGAGGCTTTGCGTATTCTTTTTTCATCTTGATTCCTCCTCTGTTATCCTGCGGTATAGGCGCTGTCCGCCATAGTCCCACATCCGATCGCTGCTCTGCCCATAGGCAAGGGGCGTGGAAGGGGGAAGCTCTGCAGCTTCAGCTGTGGCGGAGCCGGATGAATTACTGACGACAACAACTCTTACGTTGTCGAAGTAGTAGCAGGTGGTGATTCCGTTCTGGGGATTGGAATAAATGCTGAACAGATCCTTGCTTCGATCCGTGCAGCCGGCAGGAATTGTCCAGGTGGCGGAATAATGCACCCAGCCGTCGCTTTTGGAAATGTTCAGTTGCTTAATGAGATGGTCTTTTTGGTTCAGTGCGGCGGCATCGTCATACTGTAAATTACAGAATACCTGACTGCTTTCTACCGCTCCGGCGGGATCCAGACGGATGTCAAAATCGACCTGATAGGTCACGCCCGGCGTAAACTTCATCTCGTACCACGAATACAGCCACCTATTCCCCTCTGCGGTTGCGGCATGGTAGCACTGATTCATTCTGGCGTCCGGGTCTGTGGCCAGCGTCAGAACGTCGGAAGGGAGGAATTTTGCATTGTCGCCTTCCGCGTCATCCTCCAGCAGAACGTCCGGAATATCCGCCTCCACAAAGCGGATATACGCAATGTCGATGGTTCCGGCGCAGTCGAAGGGATCAAAGCGAAGCTGGGTCAGCGTGCCGCTCCAAGCCTCATTCCGGGACATTTCAAAGCGGAGAGTCTGATATCCGTTGGAGTCCTGGTCAATTCTGCATTTCAGGCTCTTCGACTCGCTGAGACCGGTCTGGGAAGCCGTTGCGAAGTAGAAGCCAAGATATCCCGAGGAGGCTCCGGTGAGAGACCATTTGCACTTGATCTCCAGCGTTTTGTACTTGCTGCAATCCAGATCAAGCCTTGTGGACAGCATGGGATCGTACTTGCCGTCGGACAGGGGGACGGAGGTCATCCGCAGGCAGTCCTCTCGAAAGCCGAGGGTTGCCCCATACGGACTCCAGCCTCTGGTGTCGCCAACATGGTTGAAGTTCCATACGCCCTCCACATAGTCATAGAGAGACTGCTCTGGTGTTGTAATGTAATAATCTATGCCGTCTTGTACGATGTGCAGTCCCAGAGTCTGCGCCAGTCCCCGGATGGGGATCATGGGAACGCCGTCCTGCAGGTAGATGGCGCCGCCCAGCGAAATCTGCTCCTGACCGTTGACCAGTGCGTAATCCTTCCCCGCGGTAAAGGTGTAGGTATTGCGATCCCGATAGAGGGTCAGGGTGGAGGTGGCGTAATCCCACTCATGATAGGTGTAGAGGTGATACTGAATCTGGCTCTCGCCCGGCTCAAAGGGGAAGTAGTCCACATTGTTGCTGGTCTCCGGGAAAATGCTGTTCTTTATGCGAATGCCGTTGATGTACAGCTCCGGGTAATCCTGCGCCAGCTCGAAGGTGATGGACTTGATGGTGAAGGAGGTGTCGTTCACCTGCAAGGGGTCTAACCGCAGACCGGAGATGGTTCCCGTCCATCCGGAGGCAAGCCCTACATCAAAGAGGAAGGTGGTCTCCTCCGTGGTGGTGGAGGGAACACGGATCGAATTTCCTTCGGAATAGCCGGCGTTGTTCATGTTATAGAACAACTGCATGGAATGCCCCGCAGGGATGCCGCTGGCAACCACCCGGATGCGGGTGACATCCGCCACCGTAAGCCCCGTATACATTTCTGAACTGAGGTACAAAGCCGCGTCATTGCTCTGTCCCGCAGGCAGGGTGGTGAAGGTGGTTCCGCTGTCGGAAACCGTTACAGTATTGCTCAGATTGCTCCGGCTGAGATAGGTCTGGTGCGCATTGGCTTGCGTGAAGTCAAAGGGGATCGTATTGCTGCTTTCGGGAAGGACATAGTTGCCGTTACGGCGCAGGACTCTCCGATCCTGAGGATAGTTGTGGTTGATCCGCTGGAGCTGTTCCGCTGTGGGCGTGGGATCCGCATGCTCGCCGCCCTGGGTGTAGACCTCACGGATGACATCCAGATAGCCAAAGCCGTTCAGCCCCTCGGCGGGCATCAGGTAGGTTCCTTCGCCGTACTCATTCCAGGTGGACAGCATGACAAAGCCCTCCGACCAGTCCGGTGCGTTTGCGCCTCTGTTGGGCAGATACTCGTCCCGAACCCATTGGTTGGCTTTCCTATAATCCGACACGGTCATCAGAGGATGTCTGGTCTGGTGCCAGCCTACATCGTTGAAGCCCACGCTGATGGTCGGCACGGTGTAAACATCCCGGCTGTTTTTCACGCTGAGGTTGGAGTTTATGTTGTTCTCCAGGGAGCTGCCGCCCGTACCCCAGTTGTAGGCATACCACCCGTCAAAGCCGTAGGCGGCAAGGTCGTTCCGTCCGCCGTTGCAGTCCAGAATGATGACGCCGTCATAGTCTAATTTGTCCTTGACTTGCGACCGCAGATAGTCGAATTCATCCTTCAGACCGGTTCCGAAGGTATTCATCAGCTTATCAGCGCCGAAGATTGCCAGAACCGGCTTGTTGTCGATGACCATATAGTTGGGGTTGGAGAAGAAGTATTCAATGAAGTAGGGGACGTAGTAGGTGCGGAACGCCTCGCTGTTTGCCGGTCTTGCGCCGTTCGCCGCCTCCCAGAGCAGGCAGAAGTCCATCATGTCGCTGTATTTGGCGTTCATGTACGCATCGATCTGCTTCACATTGCGGGTGGTGAGGGGGGCAGAGGAGGCGTTGGCAAACCAGCAGAAGGCCTGGAAATCAATGCCGTGCTCTACCATGTATTTGATCTCCCAGTCGGCGGTCTCGGTCAGACCCTCGTCATAGTAGCCCAGCACCGGTTTCAGGTCGTCATGGGGCGTAACGGTTGCCCAGCCCCAGTGCGCGCCGTTTTCCCAGAGGGAGCAGACGTTGATGCCGATGATGTAGTCATCGTCACCCGCCGGGGGCACAGGCGCCGGCACATCATGCTCCACCAGATTGCTCACCCGGATATCGTCCAGAGAAAGCGTGGCAGAGCCGGAGTTGGTCAGGCGGAGGCCGTCAATGTAGTTGGCGTTGGTGAGGAAGGGGACAGGCTTGGTGAGAACCTGACTGTTGACCTTCACCACGGCCGTGTGGGTCTCCGTATTGGCTTCGATCTTCAGGTCGTACCACAGATTCTGGGAGAACGCCTTCAACTCCGTGCTGTTGGCATAGAGCTTGCCGTCCCGTGCCGAAATTTCCACCACGGGTTCCTCCCCGGCGCAGAGGGCAATGCTTCCCGCACCGTTATTGGGCAGCAGGGCGGTGCCGTGATAGGACACCGTGCCGCTGAGGGGGTCGAAGCTGCGGGTGGTGGTCACGCCGCCGGGAAGCAGGAGAGCGTACTCCTGCACACGGAGCTGGTCGGCGTTGGTAAACCGGCAGTTGACCGCCGCAGTGGGGCTGTCGAAGTTTTCATAGACCCCATAGTTCGCCTGAATATAGCCGCCGTACACCTGGGTGGCGTTGCAGGTCTCATCCAGAGTCTCAAAGGAGAGACAGCGAACGCCGCTGCCGGTCAGCGGGTAGGTGCCGCAGAGCTGATTGTTGATGTAGGTGGTGCTGATTTGGCGATCCAGATCGATGCTCACCCGGAACAGGATGTCGTAGCTGTTGCTCTGGGCAAAGGTTTCGGAGATTTTCACCAGAGTGCCGGAGGCGGTTTTGAGCCAGAAGGCGTTGTCCCTGGTCACCAGATAATAGGTGTCGCTGCCGTCCTCGTCGCTCAGACGAAGGACGTTGCCGTCGAAGCCGTAGGTGTAGGCAACCTTGAACTGCAGATCCAGCAGACCCTCGGTCTCCCGGTTGAAATACCGAAGCAGGCGGGAATGCTCGTCCGTCATCACGTCGCTGAGCAGACCGTTATATGTGGGTGAAACAATGGGCATACCGGCCCGGTTGTCCAGCTCCCAGCCGGATTCGATGCCCTCAAGCACCGGCGGATTGTCCAGCGAGTCGGTGAAGCACAGCTCATAGGCCTGCCGCTGCTGCCGGACGGCAGCCAGCGGAAGACCGAAGTAGATACAGGTGGAGTCGCCGTACTTCATCATCTCGTTCAGCAGGGTGGTCAGCTTGGAATCGGAGCCCTCAGACGCCGTCTTTCGGGCTGCGTAGGTTTCAATGCTGTAGGACAGGGTGCCGCTGACCTTGGTGCCTTCCTTGTCGAACACCTCAGCAACGCAGACCGTTCGCATCTGTGCGGCGTTGAAGCCGTCGAAGACCACGGCATAGCTGCCATCTTTGCAAATGGTGAACTTGTCGCCGGTGATGTCCGCTGTCTGGGTTTCCCCCTTTGCGTCCGTGTAGGTCAGCCGCAGGGTCAGGTCGCTGGCTTTGCCGGCGTAGCCGTTGGCCTTCAGGTAATACTTGATGGCGACCTTCTCCCGCAGCACCAGAGACGCATTGGTGAATTGCACCGCAGCGGTATCGTTGCCGGAAAGAGTGTAGCCGTCCTTGCTCAGCGACGGGCTGGTCTGCGTGGCCAGAGCCTGCTGGTCTGCCGTCAGGTCGGCATTGACAGGATTTGCGGTGTTGTAGTTCCAGAAACGCTGGGCGGCCGCGCCGTAATTCAGCATATCCACAAGGAGCGTTTTTAATTTGGAATCCGTTTCTTCCTTTTTAAGCTGGTTCATGGCGTAGGTCTTGACGCTGTATTCTACGGCCTTTCCGGCGACGTCGACGCCGTTCTTCGTGCCGTGCATGGTAGCGGTGACAAGGCTGCCCAGCTCCGTGGCGGAGATGCCGGTGAAGGTATAGACCCGCATATCACCCACGGTGGTGTATTTGGTGAGCTTTACCTTCTCGACTCTGTCCACCTTGCTGTATTCGTCATAGCAGTCCTTGGCGCAGACCAGATAGGGATTCTCAATCCCCACCAGATTTGCCTCGGGGACGTAGAAGTTGATGGAGAAGTCACTGGACAGGAGGACGGAGGCGGCGGTGATACCCAGCGTGCCGGAGCCGGACACGTCAGAGTCCGCCGGCAGGAGGAGGGCCTCCGCCAGAGCCAGAGCGGCGTTGGTGTCCTCCGGCTGGCAGGAAAGCCTGGTCACCGTGCCGGGGAGGTACTCGAAGCCGGTCAGGGCGATGGGAACCGTTCCGGTGTTCTTGAACAGCAGAGTCTGGGTTCCGTCTGCCTGCCAGGTATGGATGGGATAGTGCATTTCCGTGGCGATGTTCAGCGCCCGCTCGTAGATCGGCGCAGTGCTTGCGCCGTCGGTGAAGTTCTCCACCGAGTAAACGCTGAGGTTTCCTTCCTCGCCGGTGAAGCTCAGTGCGCCCAGACGAAGGGTGGCACCGGCTTTGGCCTCCACGGCAACGGCGATGGCCTGATTGGGCGCCAGATGAATCTCATACTTGGGGCCGTGCTCCAGCTTGTCGCTCAGCTCCGTTTTGCCGTATTCGGTGATGAACAGGCTGACGCCGGAGGTGAGAATTTCATGGAAGCCGGTGCGTTCGTATTCGGCTTCTGCGTTGATGGGATTGAAAATCCGAATGCCGTCCACCAGAATGTCGAAGGAACCGATGCTATAGGGGTCGAAATAGGGGGAATACATGGGCGTGCAGACCACGGTATACATTCCGTAGGTCAGATCGTCCTTGACAATGGCAGAGCCCTGATAGAGACGGTCAGTCTCTCTGCCCTCATTGGGAGGAGCCTCTGCGCCGCTTTCCTGATCCCCGTAGTAAATACCGTAGCGGGTGTTCACCGTCCGTGTGAAGTCCGGGGCCTTGCCCTCTGTCCGCTCTCCTTTGTAGACCTGGACGTTGATCACGCCGCCGTAGGGGGTGCCCATGCTGACCAGCTCGAAGCCGGTGCCGTAGAAGCTGAACTCCAGGGAGGGATAGGGCTG
>JAEDOJ010000087.1 GCA_016302015.1 Oscillospiraceae bacterium
ATATGGAAATGCGCTGGTATTGACCGCTGATTATCACATCGACTACTTTTTCTCGTTATACGGAGGAAGCGGAACTTATCAATACGATGGAGAGAAAATCATCGTAAATTCAACATCCTACGAGCCGGATATTTGCTCTGATTTAAAGCAGTTGATCCCGGTGTATATTGATGGAAAACAATACCTCTGTATGGATTTACTTGAGATACTGCCATACTGGGAGGAAGAAGGTCCCCTTCTGATGTATTGGACGAAGAAATAAGGATATAGGGCGATTCATAACGTGTCCAATCATCAGAGATTCCCTAAGTCTTTGCGTTTTCACTTGGAAAAGGGTGGGATGTCGTTGCACCCGAAATCCTGCATATTTTGGCTGAGTCAAAATTATTCTACAACACACCTGGTACATAGCGTTTACCGTGAAATGTAGTATTGACAGATACTGCATTTTACGGTAAAATTGTAATGTAAAGAAAACAAATGGGAGCGATAGGCTGTTCATTGCTTAAGAAAGCGATTGCTGTTGTGCCTGACAGTACGACACTTAGCGACAAGCTTCAAAATGCGGAGGAGCATAAGCCGATCTCGATCACTACACTTCGAGAGATCAATTCCGGAGAGTGGGGAACGTGGAATACCGGCAGTCCGATCGATCCGTTTGAAAATGACTATTCCTCAGCGTGTAACTATGTAATATTAGGAGGTCGGAAATGGGAAAGGGATAGCTATATTGAATACCGGCTTTACGGGAAATATAGTATCTTGTCAGGAACTGTTGCAACGCATATAGAAAGTGAGGACGGAAAAATTAGCCGGTTGCAGATCTATGCGGATGATGTGCTGATTTATACCTCGGCAGACCTCGGCCGTAAAACAGACGCTATTCCTTTTTCTGTGGATGTCAGCGGCGCCGAGTACATTAAAATCGTGGTACATACGGATTATCACGCAGTATCAATTCTTTCCAATGTTGAACTGTGGCCTGCGTAATTGTAGGGGCTGAGCCTCGGCAAATATACCGCCGGCATATTTGCTTTGCCTTGGATGTTTCCGGTTTGTACGCATTTATATTCGAGCCCGAATCAAAAGGGCTCCGTGAAAAGCAGGCTGTGCCGAAAGGTGCAGCCTGCAAAATAATTTACAAGCGATTGAGCAACGGACGGTTTCAATGGCCGAGGTTGGAAGCGGAGCTGCACATGTTGATATCAGATTGCGATTCGCCACCGGATATTATACGCTTCGTTTCTGTAGATTCCAATAGAAATCCGTCTTTCGGGAATCGTCTTACGAAACTCTTCTCCAGCGAGTTCCGAATTTAAACTTCTTGCTCTGGGGAAGCAGTCATGGTATAATGGGGGCAGAGACTCGCCGGGGCAGCGAAGGCCCCGGCGGACAAACCATGAATTGGGGTGGCATAAATGAAATTACAGCTTGCAATCGACACGACCGACCTCTCCGGCGCGGTAGAACTGGCGAGAAAAACGGAGAAATGGGTGGATATTTACGAGATCGGAACGCCCCTGCTCCTGCGGGAGGGGATGAAGGCGGTGCGGGAACTGAAGAAGCTCTGGCCGGAGAAGCTGATCCTTGCAGACACGAAAATCGTCGACGGCGGTGGGATGGAATGCGGCGACGCAGTGGAGGCCGGGGCGGACATCGTCACGGTTCTTGCCATTTCGGACATCGCCACGGTTACCGAGGTGGTTGCGGTGGCGCATGAACACCGCCGCAAAGTCATGGCAGACCTGATCATGGTGGCGGATATTCCTGAGACCGCCCGACGGATGCGGGAGCTGGGCGTGGATTATGTTTGCGTTCACACCGGTGTTGACGCCCAAAAGAGCGGGCGGACGCCTCTGAGCGATCTGCAACAGGTGCTGAAGGCCGTGCCGCCTGCGTGTGCGGCGGTGGCGGGTGGGATCAGCCCGGACTCCGTGGCACGATATGCCGCCCTCCATCCGGAGATCGTCATTGCGGGGTCGGCGCTGACGGGAGCGGCAGACCCGTGTCAGGCTGCACAGAAAATGAAGGAGGCAATGCAATGAGAGCCACCGAATATTCCGCTGCGATCCTCACTGAGCTGAGGGATACCCTTGCCGTATTGGATGACGGACAGGTTGACCGCCTTGCCCGGAGGGTTGTGGAGGCAAAACGTATTTTTCTGGCGGGGGCGGGGCGCTCCCTGCTGATGGTCAAGTGCTGCGCCATGCGGCTGATGCAGTTGGGTCTAACCGCTTATGTGGTGGGAGAAACAACCACGCCGTCGATTGGAGCGGAGGATCTTCTGCTCATCGTTTCCGGCTCCGGGGAGACGGCGGGGATGGTCTGCATGGGGAAAAAGGCGAAGGCTGTGGGCGCGCAGCTTGGGCTGGTGACCATTGCGCCGGAATCTGCCGTTGGCCGCCTTGCCGACACGATCGTCCGCATTGATGCCTGTTCCACCAAGGTGGACGATCCCCAAGCCCGGAGCAGCATCCAGCTTGGCGGCAGTCTCTTTGAGCTGAGCGCCCTGCTGGTGCTTGAGGCTCTGGTCATGCTTGTGGTGGAAAAGCGGGGCATTTCCTCGCCCAACGCTCTGCTGATGCAAAACCACGCCAATTTGGAATAACCGGCGGGCGGCTTATTCAGCAGACATTATTATAGGACATCCCAACCGGGATGTCCTCAGCGTGTCGAAGAGCCCTGTTCGGCACGCTGGCAGACTGTAAAAAAGTTCGGAAGCCGAGCAACTCCCTGCCGTAGGCGTACAAAGGTACGGTAGGCAGGGAGTTGCGATGGAAGTCAAAATTTCTGCAAAGCAGAAAAAGCACAACGAAAAAAGTTTGAAAAGCCCCTTGTAATCTCAAGTACTTTCAGTAGGAAAGCCTGCTGAAGAAGTTTCGCAATTTTGACGGTTACGGGCTTTTTTACAGTCTGGGACATCCCAATCGGGATGTCCTGTTCCTATTCTATGGCCTTCATGGCCTCTGCCATATTGATCCGCCGGGTCTTTACCGTCAGCGCCAAATCCACAATCAGCGTGAAGGCGAAGGTGATGGCCACGGACAGCAGATAGCTTTCCCATGCCAGACGGCAGCCGAAATACATGGTGCTGATCTTGATCTGCGCCATCACATAGCGGAGCAGAGCGATTCCCATGGGAATGCCGCACAGGGCGCTGATGCCTGTGAGGACGATGTTTTCCCGGAACACATAGGAATTCTGCTCTCGCTGGTAGAAGCCCAGCACCTTCAGGGTTGCGATCTCACGGGTGCGCTCGGTGATGGTGATATTGGTCAGGTTATACAGCACGATAAAGGCAAGGGCTCCGGCACACACCAGAACGATCAGGACAATGTAATCCAGACTGTCCAGCATACTGCCGACTCTTGTCCTCATATCGCTGGTCAGGGAAACATGGGACACATGATCCGCCCCCAAAAGAACCGCTCCGGCGGCATTTGCCTCCTGTCCCGCCGCGAAATTCACATAGGCGGTATTGTATTCCGGCGTCTGTCCCCACTGGGCGGCGCAGGTGTCCTCACGGACATAGACATAATCGTATACGTAGTTGTCGAAAATTGCCGAGACGGTAACGGTAAGGGTCTTATAGTCGTCGGTGATCAGCTCCACCTCATCTCCCACGGAGATGCCGTTTTCCACGGCAAAGCGGTAGTTCACCACCGCCTCTCCCGTCCCGGGGAAGGCAAGGGGGGTCTTCCCCTCGTGGAGACTGACAAAATCCGTAAGCTCCTGGGAGAACACCACCAGATTGATGGCTTTGTTTCCGTTCTCCGTTGCCGCGTCCACGGTTTCGGTATGAAGGAAGGCAAGGTCTTCCACAACATCGGCGGCCTGCGCCGCAAACTCCGCCCGCGCCGCCTCATCCATCGTATCCATGAAGGAAACGGAGGCGTCAAAGCGTTCGATCTCATTGTACTGGCGGTCAATCACCGGCTGGATGGTATCCCGGATGCCGAAGCCGGTCAGAAGCAGCGCCGTACACCCGCCGATGCCGATTATCATCATAAACATCCGCTTTTTATAGCGAAGAATGTTTCGTATGGAGACCTTGTGCAGGAATTTGATGTGCTTCCAGAGGAAGCCGAGCCGTTCCAGAAAGACCCGCTTCCCCGGCGCCGGGGCTTTGGGACGGATCAATTGGGCGCTGCTTTCCCGTAAATCCCGACGGCAGACCCACCAGGTTGCGCCCAGAGCGCAGAACAGATAGAGGGCGCTGCAGGAGGCAAACAGCTTCCAGTCCAACACGAAGGCAATGGGTCGGGGGATGGAGTACATGATCTGATAGACCTGCCAGAGAACCACGGGCAGATAGCGGGAGCCAAGGAGGAAGCCTATGATACAGCCGATCACAGAGGCGCTTCCCGCATAAAACAGATACTGCCCCGCAATGGCGCCGTTGCCGTAGCCCAGCGCCTTGAGCACGCCGTTTTCCGTCCGCTGTTCGCTGACCATCCGGGTCATGGTGGTAATGCACACCAGCGCCGCCACCAGGAAGAAAAACAGGGGGAAGGCCTTGGCGATGCCGGAAACGATGGCGGTGTCGTTGGACAGGCTGGCATAGCCCACATTGGAGCCGCGATCCAGCGTATAGACCGTGGCAGGCTTGAAATTGTCCAGGTCTGCCTGCGCCTCGTCCACCTCCGTTCGGGCATGGGAAAGCTCCCGTTCCCCGTCCTCCAGCTCCGCCCGCGCCTCGTCCAAAGACCGCTGGGCGGCGTCAATTTCCTCTTGCGCGGCCTCCACCATGGGGGACTGACTCCCAAGGATCGCCTCCATGGCGGCAAGCTCCTGCTTCTTTCCCTCCAGCTCCGTCTGCGCCGCCTCAAGCTCCCGCCGGGCGTCGGAAAGCTCCTTTTCGTTCTTCGTGATCTCCGCCCGGGCGTCATCCAGCTCCTTCTGCGCATCGTCCCGAAGCTCCCGGTAACGCAAGTCTGCCCGTTCCTCCAGCAGCGTCTCCACCGGCTCCCGCAGGGCTTCCACCGCATCCTCATATTTGTCGGAATAAATCTCTCCTGCCGCCGGAATCGTCAAAAATATCTCCGTGTAATACTCCGTGGAAAAGCCCTCCGGCAGAAGATAGACGTAGCTTGATACGGAGCCGTTTCCCAGAGAGGTGCTGCCCCGCTCAAAATTCAGGTAGGTCACGGCGTCGCACAGACCCACTATGGTGTATTCGTCGTAAGCGAAGGTGTCGAGGGTCTCCTGAGAATTGTTGTCCGAGAGGACGATTTTGGTGCCCAGCCTGGTCTCGTCGGCATATTTTGCGTCCAGAACGCATTCATCGGCCCGCTCCGGCAGCCTGCCGCAGGTCAGCGCCAGACCGTTGATATCCTCTGTCAGCATATGGGCGTGGCGAACCGCCTCTGAGCCGTCCTCCTGGACGTAGATGAAGTCGGCGCTGACAGAGCCCCGGGCAGCCTCGATCCCCTCCAACTCCGAAAAAGCCGTCACATCCTCCTGCGTAAAGCCCAGCGTGCTGATCAGGCGGAAGTCATACAGGTTCAGTTCATTCACATATTCGTCTGCCGTCTTGAGAATGGAGGGCTCCGTCACCCGCAGCCCGGCAAAAAAGCCCACGCCCAGGGCGATGATCGCCAAAATCGCAAGGAACCGTCCGAGAGATGCCCGGATGGTTCGCAGCACAGATTTCCACAGCATGGACTTCACCACTCAATCTCTTCCACGGAAGTAATTTTTTCGTTCTTTTCCTGCCGGATCACCCTGCCGTTTTTTACCGAGATCACCCGGTCGGCCATGGCCGTCAAGGCGCTGTTATGGGTGATGATGACCACCGTCATGCCCGTCTCCCGGCTGGTATCCTGCAGCAGCTTCAAAACCTGCTTGCCCGTCACATAATCCAGTGCGCCGGTGGGCTCGTCGCAGAGGAGCAGCTTGGGGTTCTTTGCAAGGGCACGGGCGATGGAAACCCGCTGCTGCTCTCCGCCGGAAAGCTGGGAGGGGAAATTCCTTGCCCGCTGGGCAAGCCCCACCCGCTCCAGAACCTCCATGGGGTCCAGGGGATTGCGGCAGAGCTGGGCGGCCATTTCCACGTTCTCAAGGGCGGTCAGATTCTGAATCAGATTATAAAACTGGAAGACAAAGCCCACATCATGGCGGCGGTACATGGTCAGCCGCCGGGGAGAATATGCGGAAATCTCCTCTCCGTCAATGAAAACCTTGCCTGACGTCAGGCTGTCCATGCCGCCGAGGATGTTCAGCAGCGTGGTCTTCCCCGCACCGGAGGGGCCGACGATGACGCAGATCTCGCCCTTATCCACGGTAAAGCTGGCCTCGTGCAGGGCGTCGATCGTCACCTCGCCCATGGTATATCGTTTGCTGACATTCCGGAATTCCACAAAATGCTCCATGTCCACACCTGCTTCTTTAAATATTCAAAATAAGTATAGCATACTCGCCGCCGGATTCGGTGAACGGTGTGTGAATTTTCCTGAAGATTCCCGGCGGGGCTCCCTGCTTCGGACATTGCGTGGAACCGCAAAGGAAAAGATTTCGTCAAGAGGTCGTATCATACTTGACAAATCCCTTCGCCGTCGTTATACTATATTCGACCGCAAACAACACCTTTCTTCGGGGGGTCGGATGCTTCCGG
>JAEDOJ010000088.1 GCA_016302015.1 Oscillospiraceae bacterium
TAACTATATCCGGCAGGGAAAGAAGGTTCTGCTCTGCGCCGGAGATACCTTCCGGGCGGCGGCTGCGGATCAGCTTGAGATTTGGGCAAACCGCTCCGGGGCGCAGATCATCCGTCAGCACGAGGGAGCTGATCCCGCTTCCGTGGTCTTTGACGCCATTACCGCTGCCAAGGCCCGTGGCTCAGACCTGATCCTCTGCGACACCGCCGGCCGTCTGCACAACAAGGCCAATCTGATGAACGAGCTGAATAAAATTTCCCGGATCATCCACCGGGAGCTTCCCAACGCGGACAAGGAGGTGCTGCTGGTGCTGGACGGCACCACCGGTCAGAACGGTCTGCTGCAGGCGAAGCAGTTTAAGGAGATCGCCGGAGTAACCGCCATTGCCCTGACCAAGCTGGACGGTACGGCCAAGGGCGGCATTGTCATCGCCGTGGCGGACGCCCTGCAGATTCCCGTAAAATTTATCGGCGTGGGCGAGCAGATGGACGATCTGATGCCCTTTGACGCCAGAGCCTTTGTGGACGCATTGATTTAAGGAGGTTCCCATGAGAAGCGATGGCAGAGCTGTAGACGAGATGAGAAAGGTGAAGGCCACTCTGGGCTTTTCAAAATTTGCGGAAGGAAGCTGTCTGATTGAAATCGGCGACACTATGGTGCTTTGCAACGCCTCCGTTGAGGACAAAGTGCCGCCTCATGTGACCAAAGGCGGTTGGGTGACCGCAGAGTATTCCATGCTTCCCAGAGCCAACCGCAGCCGCAGCAAGCGGGATGTGGCGAAGCTGAAGCTGTCTCCCAGAAGTGCGGAGATTCAGCGGCTGATCGGGCGGAGCCTCCGCTGCGCCGTAGATCTGGAAGCCTTGGGGGAGCACACCATCACCGTGGACTGTGACGTGCTGCAGGGAGACGGGGGAACCAGAACCGCCTCCGTCACCGGCGGCTTTATTGCCATGACCCTTGCCTGCCGGAAGCTGGTGGAGCAGGGGAAAATCCCCAAGCTGCCCGTCCGCACCTATGTGTCCGGCATTTCCGCGGGCATCGTCCGCAATGAGGCTATGCTGGATCTGTGCTACGAGGAGGATTCCAGAGCGCTGGTGGATCTGAACTGCATCATGACCGCAGAGGGAGATATCATCGAATTACAGGCCACAGGCGAGGGCAGACCCTTCTCCATGGAGGAGCATCGGAAGCTGATCTCCCTGTGCCGGAAAGGAAACAACGTGCTGGTGCAGATGCAGCGGCGCTGTCTGGGGAATCTGGAATGAAGCTCGTATTAGCCAGTAATAACGCCCACAAGCTGGAGGAATTGAAGGCGATTCTTTCCACCCTGGGCATGGAAGTGGTTTCCCTCCGGGAAATGGGTCTGTACATCGACCCGGAGGAGAACGGAACCACCTTTGAGGAAAATTCCTATATCAAGGCAAAGACCGTGATGGATGCCTGCGGCCTGCCCACCATTGCGGATGATTCCGGCCTGATGGTGGACGCGCTGGACGGGGCGCCCGGTGTGTACAGCGCAAGATTCGGCGACGCCGTGGGCATGAGCGGTATGGATTACCTTCTGAAGCTCATGGAGGCTGTCCCGGAGGAAAAGCGTACCGCCAAATTTGTCAGCGTGATCACCATGCTGACGCCGGAGGGGGACAAGCTGGTTGCCCGGGGAGAATGCCCCGGGGTGATTTTGAAGGAGAAACACGGCGTCAACGGCTTTGGCTATGATCCGGTGTTCTATGTCCCGGAGGAGGGCTGCACCTTTGCGGAAATGCCGGGCAGCCGGAAGAATCAGATCTCTCACCGCGCCAAGGCTCTGGAGGAGTTTGCGCGGCAGGTCAGAAAGGAGCAGAATTATGCTGACAAGTAAGCAAAGAGCGGAGCTTCGCTCCGAAGCCAATACCCTGGAAACCACCCTGATGGTGGGCAAGGGCGGCGTGACGGAGAGCATTGTTGCCGAGGCCGCCACCCAATTGGAAGCCAGAGAGCTGGTGAAGGGCAGAGTGCTGGAGACGGCCCTCCTGTCCGCCAGAGAGGTCTGCGACGCCCTGTGCGAGGCGTTGGGCGCAGACGGCATTCAGTGCGTTGGCTCCAAGTTTGTGATTTATAAGAAGTCTGAAAAGAAGGCGCAGGAGGCCGCAAAGCAGGCCCGAGCCATGAAGAAAAAAGCCGCAAATCCCGTGCGCCGGGGTGCGCAGGAGCGGAGAAAAAAGGCAAAAGAGGCCAGAGAGCAGCGCAATGAGTATTTCCGCCAGGCTGCAATTCAGGCCGCCATTGATCGCAGAAACGGCAAACGATAAATAGACAGAAAAGAGAGAGGAACGGCGTTATGGCACGAATCGGCGTTTTCGGGGGAAGCTTCAATCCGCCCCATTGTGGTCATATTCTGGCGATAGAGGAATTTCAGCAGAAATTAAAGCTGGACAAGGTGATGTTGGTTCCGGCGGGAATTCCTCCTCACAAGAAGCTGACGGGAAACTCTCCGTCGCCTCAGGCTCGGCTGGAAATGTGCCGTCTGGCGGCGGCAGACCTTCCTTATCTGCAGGTGCTGGACAATGAAATCCGCCGTGAGGGCAGCAGCTATACAGCGGATACCCTGAGAGAGCTTCGGGAACAGTATCCGGAGGATGAATTTTTCCTGCTGATGGGAACGGATATGTTTCTCTCCTTTGATCAGTGGCATCAGCCGGAGCAGATCGCTGCCATGGCGACCCTTGCCGTTGCCCATCGCTGCGCGGCCAACGAGGCGCAGTTGACTGATTTTGCCAAAAAGCTGGAAGAGACCATGGGCGCAAGGACGGTTTTTGTGGAAAACCGTTTCTTACCTCACTCCTCCACCTCCGTCCGGGCGATGCTGGCCTTCCGGGCAGGGGAGACCTACGTCCCGGCCGCGGTGATGGACTATATTCAGAAGAACCATCTTTACTACTGCGACGCAGACCTGAAGAACCTGCCCTTTGGCCTTCTGTCTCAGATCAGCCTCAGCCTGCTGAATCCCAAACGGGTGGCTCATGTGCAGGGCTGCAGCCGGACGGCAGGAGAACTGGCGGAGCAATACGGCGTCTGCGTCCGGGATGCGGAGCGGGCGGGAATGCTCCACGATGTAACAAAAGCCCTGAATGCGGAAGAACAGTTGAAATTGTGCGAAAAATATGATATCATATTGAGTAACTTTCAGCGGGAGAACCCAAAGCTGCTCCATGCCGTCACCGGTGCGGCCGTGGCGCAGGCTGTGTTTGGGGAAAATGAGGAGGTCTGTCAGGCGATTCGCTGGCACACCACCGGCAAGGCTGAGATGTCTGTGCTGGAGAAAATCATTTATCTTGCGGATTATATGGAACCCAACCGCTGCTTCGACGGAGTGGAGGAGCTGCGTGGTTTGGTATGGAAGGATTTGAATGAAGCCATGCTTCTGGGTCTGCGGATGACCATGGAGCAGATCCTTCGCCGGGGACGGGAGGTTGATCCCAATTCTCTGGCAGCGTTGCAATTTCTGGAAGAAAGGAAATCTGCTGTATGAAGAAGAATGACAGGAACATGACAGAAGAATATTTTTATGACCAGCAGGTGATCCCGGAGATGGAGATCGATCTGGAGCCTTATGAGGAGGAGACTGTGGAAGCAGAACGGTCTGCCAGCCGTATGGGCGATAAGGCCAAGGCGCTGGTGCTGTTCTTTGCGGCGGTTGCGGTGTTTCTCTGCGCCGTGAGTATGTGCTTTGTGCTGGTGAGCCGCAGCGCGGAGGTTGCTCCGCTGCCGGTTGTGAAAAACGTCCAGCCGATGAAATATGTGGTGAATCTGGATCAGCCGGAAAATGCGGATAAATCCGCCGACTATGCGCCTCCTGCCAGCCGATATGAGTCTGACCTGCTGAATTTCATGATTTTCTGCGTGGATTCTGACCGGTCTGAGACCTTTATGATGCTGAGTCTGAATCTGTCTACCAAGCAGATGGCGGTGATGAGCTTCCCCAGAGATACCTATATCTTCGGCGCCTACGAAACGCCGGTGCTTCGCAACGTGTATTCGGAGCACGCAAGCTCCGGCCGGGGCGTTCAGGCGTTGACGGAGATGATCAAGGGACAGATCGGCTATGATCCGGACTATTATCTGGTGCTGGACGAGGCTTCTCTGGAGGAAATCTTTGAGATCACCGGAGACATTGAATTTGAGGTTCCCGAATCTCCCAACTATTCCGGTGTGGATGCCGGCTGGCAGAGCGTGGGAAGCTGGTCTGCGCTGAAGCTGCTGAGCTGTAAAAACAGCTACTATTATGTGGAAACCGAGTCCACTCAGGTGCAGCGGAACCTGTTGGTGACCCTGCTGGCCGCCCTTGCCCAGCGGTGCGAGAATGTGGAAGAGGATATGGCCGTCCTGAAGAGCGTGATGGACACCAATCTGTCCTTTGAGGAGCTTGCCTACCTGATGTATTTCCTCCGGGGCGTGGACTTTTCCAATGTGCCCAGCGTTTGCCTCCCCGGCACGATTATTGAGATCGAGGGCAGGGAATACTTCCAGGTGGACGAGCAGGGCGCCTGTGATGTGCTGAACGCCTATTTTAACCCCCTGCAGAAGGAACTGACCATCCATAACGTGGCCTTCCGGGATCAGCAGGGCGCACCGGACGAGGGGGAATGGGAGGACTACAAGGATTACATTGTGACCACTCCCACCACCACCGCCAAGCCCACCACAAAACCCACCTCCAACACCGATTCTCCCACCGAGACCCAGAGTCCGGTGACCGAGGCTCCCACACCGCCCACCATGCCGGAGGGGCCGGATACGCCTCATGATGACCCGTAACAAACATTCTACAACCAGAAGGAGAGAATGAAAAATGTATACACCGAAAGAAATCGCAATGAAAGCCGCACAGGCTTTGGACGACCGCAAGGGTCTGGGCATCAAGCTGCTGGAAGTAGCGGATGTTACCAGCATTGCGGACTACTTCCTGATCTGCACCGGCACCTCCAGCACCCATGTTAAGACCCTCTGCGACAGCGTAGAAGCCGTGGTTGCGGATGAAATGGGGGAAGCCCTGCTCCACAGAGAAGGCCATCGGGGCGGCACCTGGGTGCTGCTGGACTTTGGCTGTCTGGTGGTTCATGTCTTCACCAATGAAACCCGGGAATTCTATGATCTGGAACGCCTTTGGAACGACGCAAAGGAAGTCCCTGTAAATTTTGCAGAAAAAGAGGGATAAGATGAAGTACGATTTTACCGCAATTGAAAGCAAATGGCATGAGATTTGGGAAGAAAAGAAGCTGTATCAGGCCAAAAACGGTGCGGATCAGAAGAAATTCTATGCGTTGATTGAATTTCCCTATCCTTCCGGCGTAGGTCTCCACGTGGGCCATGCCCGGCCCTATACCGCCATGGACGTCATTGCCAGAAAGCATCGGATGCAGGGGGAGAACGTCCTGTTCCCCATGGGCTATGACGCCTTCGGCCTGCCCACCGAGAACTATGCCATCAAAAATCATATCCACCCCGCCGTCGTGACGGAGCGGAATATTTCCGTCTTCCGCAGCCAGCTCAAGGCCCTTGGCTACAGCTTTGACTGGGATCGGGAGATCAACACCACAGACCCCGGCTATTTCAAGTGGACTCAGTGGATTTTCCTGCAGATGTATAAGAATGGTCTGGCCTACAAGACCAAGATGCCCGTGAACTGGTGTACCTCCTGTAAGTGCGTCCTTGCCAACGAAGAGGTGGTGGACAACGCCTGTGAACGCTGCGGCAGTCCTGTCATCCGGAAGGAGCAGAGCCAGTGGATGCTCCGCATCACCAAGTACGCCCAGCGTCTGCTGGACGATCTGGACGAGCTGGATTTCATCGACCGGGTGAAGCTCCAGCAGAAAAACTGGATTGGTCGTTCCACCGGTGCGGAGGTTCGTTTTTCCTCTACGCTGGGTGACGACATCCTGGTCTATACCACCCGTCCCGACACCCTCTTCGGCGCTACCTATATGGTTCTGTCTCCGGAGCACGCTCTGGTTGCCAAATGGATGGATCGTCTGGAAAACGCGGATGAGGTCAAGGCTTATCAGGCGGAGGCCGCCGCAAAGTCCGACTTTGAGCGTACGGAGCTGGCCAAGGACAAGACCGGCGTGATGCTCAAGGGCGTAAAAGGCGTCAACCCGGTGAACGGTAAGGAAATTCCCATCTTTATTTCCGACTATGTTTTGGCTACCTACGGTACCGGTGCCATTATGGCGGTGCCTGCCCATGACGACCGTGACTGGGACTTCGCCAAGAAGTTTGGCTGCGAGATCATCGAGGTGGTCAAAGGCGGCAACGTGGAGGAGGCTCCCTTTACCGACTGCGCCACAGGTATCATGGTCAATTCCGATTTCCTTGACGGCCTCACCGTGGAAGAAGCCAAGAAGGCCATCATCAAGTTCCTGACGGAAAAGGGAATTGGTGAAGCTAAGGTGAACTTCAAGCTGCGCGACTGGGTCTTCTCCCGTCAGCGCTACTGGGGCGAACCCATTCCCATTGTACACTGCCCCAAGTGCGGCACGGTACCTCTGAAGGAAGAGGATCTGCCCTTGCTCCTGCCCGAGGTGGAGAGCTATGAGCTTACGGATGACGGTCAG
>JAEDOJ010000089.1 GCA_016302015.1 Oscillospiraceae bacterium
GCGCCGCACTCTCCCACCTCGCAGCCCTTCTTCACAGAGGTCATGCGGAAATCGTTCCGCAGCATATCGGTCAGGCTGGCACGGACGTCCACCATCTGCTCCACATCCTTGCCGTTCAGGTTGTACTTCACCAGCATATACTGAGTTGCCATTACAGCACACCTCCCGCTCTCTTCACAGATTCAATTAAGCAGCGTTTTGCGGACTCCACCGCCACGTGCTGGCGCAGCGCCTTGGAGGCACGCCAGGAATCACGGGGATTGATGTCCTCCAGAACCTTCTGAGCAAAGGCCTCCACGTTCTCCATGGTAACCTCCTTGCCGTTGAGGAAGGCCTCCGCAGAGGGCGCACGCATGGGAATGGGGCCTGCCACGCCGTAGGCCACCCGAACCCGGTCGAAGGTCTTTCCGTCCTGGGACAGGCGGACATTGACGGAACAGCCGTTGGTGGCGATGTCCAGAGCGTTCCGCATGGCGTACTTGATATAGTAACCGTAGGTGCGGTCATAGCTTGCCTTGGGAATGAGGATGGCGGTCTGAATTTCGCCCTCCCGGATGTCTACCACCTTGGCCTTCAGATAGAAGTCCTTGATGGGAACAAGGCGCTTGCCCTTGGGGCCGGTCAGCTCTACAATGGCCTCCCATGCGTGGAGGGTGGAGGCGGAGTCGGCAGAGGTGACGCCGTTGCAGGTATTGCCGCCGATGGTGCCGATATTCCGAATCTGGGGGCCGCCCACCTGATCCACCGCCTCGCCCAGAACGTTGATGTACTTCTGGATGATGGGATCTCTGGTGATGTGGGAGAAGCTGGTCAGACTGCCGATGCGGATATTTTCTTCCTCGTCAATGGTCACATCCCGGAGTTCATCCAGCATATAAATGGAAATCAGTTCCACCCCGGCCCGCTTGCCCTCACGCATCTGAACCAGAACGTCGGAACCGCCGGCGATAATGTGCGCTTCGGGATGGGCCAGCCGCAGGGCGACTGCATCCTCCACGCTTTTGGACTCGTAATAGGCTTTCATATCGTACATGGCTTAGTTCTCCTTTCTCCACGGATCGTTGATGAGGCCTTCCTCGCTGAACCGCTGGAACAGAATATGGGGCGTCATGGGAGCCTTGTCGATGGCAACGCCGGTGGCGTTCAGAATGGCGTTGCGGATGGCAGGCGCCACGGGGCAGGCAGGAGGCTCGCCCAGAGCCTTGGTGCCGAAGGGGCTGGTAGGCTCGGCGT
Organism: Oscillospiraceae bacterium; assembly: GCA_016302015.1. The sequence continues at coordinate 1,234 of JAEDOJ010000089.1, forward strand.
TTTCAACAAACTGGGCTTCCAGATGGGGATGATCCATGGTGGAGGACAGCTTGTAGTCCAGCAGGTTGTTGTTCAGAGGTTTGCCCGTCTTTTCGTCCCAGAGGAGCTGCTCGCTCAGGGCGTAGCCAATGCCCATGGACATACCGCCGTGAACCTGCGCCGCCGCAAGCTGGGGGTTGATCAGCTTGCCGCAGTCGTGGACATTGATGATCTTATCCACCTGCACCCGGCACATATCAACATCCACGGTGACCTCGGCGCAGCAGCAGCCGAAGGAGTAGGCATTGTTCTTGATCTGATAAGTAGATTCGGCAGTGATATGTTCGGAGTGGCTCAGGCTGTAGAAGGCCTCCGTTGCCAGATCCTTCAGGCTGAGAAGCACTCTGCCGTCGGTGGTACGGACGATATTGCTGTCCACAATGTCCATATTGGCAATGGCGCAGCGGGTCAGCTCGTTGGCATACTTCAAAATCTTTTCCTTCAGAATATTGCCGGTCTGGGTAATGGAGAAGCCCACAACATAGGTCTGGCGGGAAGCGTAGGCACCCAGACCGAAGGGCGTGATGTCGGTATCCTGATTGGACACCACATGAACGTCCCGGTAGTCCTTAATGCCCACAACGTCAGCAGCCATCTGGGCATAGGCGGTATCGGCGCCCTGGCCGATCTCGGTCTCGCCCACCTGCACCTGAATGGAGCCGTCCTGATTCAGCACCATACGGCAGGAGGAATGCTCCAGAGAAATGGGCCAGACAGCGGTATTATACCAGAAGGGGGCGATGCCGATGCCCTTGCGGATGCGGCCGGTCTGATGCTTGTATTCCTCGTGCTTCCGGTTATAGTCCATGTAGTCCACGGCCTTGTCGAAGCACTGGTTGAAGGAATCAAAGTAGTTTTCATTCTTGGAGAAGCCGTCCACATAGCCCACGGGCATCAGGTGGCTCCGGCGGAACTCCAGAGAGTCCACCCCCAGGGTCTGGCAGATGTCTTCAATGTGACACTCATGCGCCCAGGAAGCCTGAGGCATACCGTAGCCACGCATGGCTCCGGCAACGGAACGGTTGGTATAGACGGTGTAGGCGTCGCAGTCAAAGTTATCGCAGGGATAGAGCTGGGGGAAGGAGCCCATGGCCTTGGCGACGATGGAGTGACCGTGGGAGGCGTAGGCGCCCTGATTGGAGAACAGCTCCGCCTTTCTGGCGACGAAGGTTCCGTCGGGGCGGAGCCAGGAAACCAGATGGAAGCGGATGGCGTGGCGGATACGGTTGGAAATGAAGGTGTCCTCCCGGGGAACGTCCAGCTTCACCAGTCTGCCGCCCAGCTTCATGGACAGCCATGCCACCAGCGGCTCATACAGCGTGTCCTGCTTGTTGCCGAAGCCGCCGCCGATATAGGGCTTGATGATGCGAACCCGGCCCCAATCAATGCCCAGAGCCTGACCTACGGTACGGCGGACAATGTGGGGAATCTGGGTGGAGGAAACGATGACAACTCTGCCGTTTTCCTCATAGGCGTAAGCGATGTGGTTTTCGATGTGGGTGTGCTGCACCGCGGGGGTGTCGTACCACTTATCCACGCAGATCAGACCCGGCTCTTTAATGGCTTCCTCATAGTTGCCCTTGCGGATCTGGGTGTGCTTCAGGATATTGTTGGGAAACTCCTCATGAATCTGAGGCGCGCCGTCCTCCATGGCCTTCTGGACGTCCAGAACAAAGGGCAGCTCCTCATACTCCACCTTCACGGCACGAGCCGCTTGGGCAGCGGCCACTTCATTCTCCGCCACAACGGCGGCAACGTCGTCGCCATAGTAGCGCACATGGGTATTCAGCAGCTTCCGATCCGCCACATCCTGATGGGCGGCCTCCACAGACCAGGGATGACCCGCCGTGGGGAAGCTGATGTCAGGGACATCAAAGCAGGTAAAAATCTTTACAACACCGGGAATTTTCTCAGCAGCGCTGATGTCCACGGACTTCACAATCCCGTGGGCAACGGTAGACCGGACAACCCGGGCGATCAACGCGCTGCGATCACACAGATCGTCTGTATACTTGGCTCTGCCGGTCGCCTTGTCGAACGCATCCACACGGACGACGCTCTTGCCAACATTCATATTTGTCTCCTCCTGTCCGATATTTGGGCATAATTGCCATATTCCTCATATCATACAATAGTATATCATGGATATTTCACAATTTGAAGTGATAACGTTATTTTATTTTCAAGATAACGAATTTTTAATGGAAAAGCAGTGGAAATGTGGGCAAAAAAGGGGTATACTGAAGCTATCTGAAAGGGAAAGGATGAAATTCCATGGAAGAACCCCGGATTGGCTGCCTCGTTATGGCTGCCGGAAACGCAAAACGCTTCAAATCCAACAAGCTGGCGGCGGTCTTTGAGGGCAAGCCCCTGATCCGTCATGCCCTGGAGGCGGTGCCGAAGGCGTTGTTTTCTCAGGTGGTGGTGGTGACCCAGTACCCGGAAATTGAAAAAATGGCGGAGGAGTACGGCTTTCAGTCCATTCGGAACCGCCACCCGGACTACGGCATCAGCTATACCATCCGGCTGGGCACGGAGGCCTTGAAAAACTGCAATGCGATTTTATATATGGTATCCGACCAGCCTCTGTTGGACGACGCCTCCGTGGAGCGGGTCGTACGCTGCTGGCGGGACCATCCCTGCAACATCGTGGGCGCCGCCCACAACGGCAAGCGGGGCAATCCCTGTATCTTCCCCCGGGAGTTTTTTGACCAGCTTATGGCGCTGGAGGAGGATCACGGAGGCAATCAGATCATCCGTGCCCATCCTGACCGCCTCCTCACCGTGGAGGTGGCCCAGGAGGAGCTGACCGACGTGGACACCCCGGAGGCTTTAGAAAAATTACGTTAATGGGAGAAGCCCCGGCGCTTCTCCCATTTTGTAAAAAGTTCCCGCTGTCAAGTTTTTTCTCTTGACAAGCAGGGACTGCCGGTGTATAATGGTCAGGCGCTAAGGAGGAGGGGACTGCCATGAAACAGGAAGCATTCAAAATGTCCCTTCTGCTGGATTACTATGGCGGTCTGCTGACGGAAAAGCAGAAAACCTACTTCGACCTGTATTACAATCAGGACTTTTCCCTGGGCGAGATTGCCCAACAGGAGGGCATTTCCCGTCAGGGCGTCCACGACGCCATTTCCCGGACGGAGGACATTCTTCAGTCCATGGAGGATGTGGCCGGCTGTGTGGCAAGGGCGCAGGCACTGCGGGAGGCCGATCAGGAGATCACCGCCGCCGCCACTGCGCTTTTGAACCACGACGATCCCACCGTGCGGCAGAATGCCCGGCGTATTCTGACCGCTGTTTCTTCCCTAAAGGAGTAAGCTATGGCATTTGAAGGTTTAACATCCAAACTGAATGCCGCGTTCAAAAAGCTGCGCGGCAAGGGCCGCCTGTCGGAGTCCGACATCAAGGAGGCCATGCGGGAGATCCGTCTGGCTCTGCTGGAGGCGGACGTCAGCTACAAGGTGGTCAAGGACTTTGTCAAGACCGTTTCCGAGCGCTGCGTGGGCAAGGATGTGCTGGAGAGCCTGACCCCTGCCCAGATGATCGTAAAGATCGTCAACGAAGAGCTGATCGCCCTGATGGGCAGCGAAAATCAGCGGATCACCATTTCTCCCAAGTCTCCCACCGTTGTCATGCTGGTAGGCCTTCAGGGCGCGGGCAAGACCACCAACGGCGCAAAGCTGGCCGGCCTGTTCAAAAAGCAGGGCAAGCGGCCGCTGCTGGTGGCCTGTGACATTTACCGCCCGGCGGCCATCAAGCAGTTGGAGGTGGTGGGCGGACAGTTGGGAATTCCCGTGTTCCAGATGGGGCAGGAAAACCCTGTGAAGATCGCCAAAGCCGCCATTCGCCACGCCCAGCAGCACGGCAATGACATGGTATTTCTGGATACCGCAGGCCGTCTCCACGTAGACGAGGCGCTGATGAACGAGCTGAAGTCCATTAAGGCCGAGGTTCAGCCCAGCGAGATCCTCCTTGTGGTGGACGCCATGACCGGTCAGGACGCAGTCAACGCCGCGCAGTCCTTTAACGAATGGCTGGACATTGACGGCGTCATGCTGACCAAGCTGGACGGCGACGCCAGAGGCGGTGCGGCTCTGTCCGTCAAGGCGGTGACCGGCAAGCCCATCAAGTTTATCGGCACCGGCGAAAAGCTGGACATGATCGAGCCCTTCCATCCGGAGCGTATGGCCTCCAGAATTCTGGGCATGGGCGACGTGCTGACCCTGATCGAGAAGGCCGAGCAGGCGCTGGATCAGAAAAAGGCGCTGGAGCTGGAGCAGAAAATGCGCCAGAACAAGTTCACCCTGGCGGATTTCTACGACCAGTTGATTCAGATCAAATCCATGGGCTCCATGCAGGAGCTGCTGGGGATGCTCCCCGGCATGGGTTCTCTGAAAAACGTCCAGATCGATGAAAACGCCACCTCGAAGGTGGAAGCCATCATCCTTTCCATGACGCCCTACGAGCGGGAGAATCCCTCCTGCCTGAACTCCTCCCGGAAGCGCCGCATCGCCCTTGGCTGCGGTCAGAAGGTGGAGGATGTGAACCGCCTGCTGAAGCAGTTCGATCAGATGCAGCAGCTCATGAAGCAGCTCAACGGCAAGGGCAAAAAACGCAAGCTCTTCGGCAAGATGGGCGGCGGTTTTCCCGGTTTCCCGGGGATGTAATCGGAAATCATTGAGCCAACTGGCTTGAGGATACATTAAAAAATGTGGGGCAAAGCCCCTATGAAATTACTTGGAGGTTTACCATGGTTAAGATTAGACTGAGAAGAATGGGCGCCAAGAAGGCTCCTTACTATCGCATTGTTGTTGCTGATTCCCGCAGCCCCCGTGACGGCCGCTGCATCGAGGAAATCGGCACCTACAATCCCCTGACCCAGCCCGCAACTGTCACTGTTGACGTGGAGAAGGCGCAGCAGTGGATCAAGAACGGCGCACAGCCGACCGACACCGTAAAGGCTCTGCTGAAGAAGGCGAACGTCCTTTAATTTGGAGGGAGTTTTACGATGAAGGAACTCTTGCTCTACGTGGCAAAACAGTTGGTTGATCATCCCGACGCCGTCACGGTCACAGAGAGAGAGGACGCAGATACCACGGTGCTTGAGCTGCGAGTTGCCCCGGAGGATATGGGCAAGGTTATCGGCAGACAGGGCCGCATTGCCAAAGAGATCCGCACCATCGTGAAGACCGTTGCCCAGCGCAACGGCAAGAGCGTCACCGTTGACATCGTTGACTGATCAAGTCAAAAAGAAGCAGGACTGCATTGCGGTTCTGCTTCTTTTTTGAGAAAAACCTCGAGAGGAGACTCCGGGCT
>JAEDOJ010000090.1 GCA_016302015.1 Oscillospiraceae bacterium
TTCTGCGAATCATGTTGTATCCTCCTGTCTTGACTTTGTGAGACAAGTCTACTATACTGGCCATAATTTGTATGTTGGAATTCCAACAAAGGAGCATTTATGGAGCATTTTTTTGAAGTTCTTTTGACCTGTCCCCTTTTTGCCGGGATCCGCCGGGAGGAGCTCACTTCCATGCTGGACTGTCTGGGCGGAAAAACGGTGGAGATCAGCAAAGGAGCCCCCGTATTCCTGGAGGGAGACCCCGCCCAATTTGTGGGCGTGGTATTGTCTGGCGCCATACAAATCCTCCGGGACGACTACTACGGGAACCGGAGCGTGATGACGGCGGTGGAACCGGGGGAACTCTTCGGCGAGGCCTTTTCCTGCGCCGGGATAAAGACCCTGCCGGTCAGCGCCATCGCGCTGAAAAACAGCACCGTTTTGCTGCTGGACTGCAAGCACGTATTGACCGTCTGCCCCAAGGCCTGCCAATTTCACAACCAACTGGTGAACAACCTTTTGCGGGTCATGGCCCGGAAAAACCTGGCCCTGAGTCAAAAGATCCAGGTCATGTCCCACAAGACCACGAAAGAAAAGCTCATGGCCTATTTACTGGACCAGGCCAAGCGGAAACAGTCCCCGGAATTCGTGATCCCCTATGACCGGCAGGCGCTGGCGGATTATTTGGGGGTGGAGCGCAGCGCCATGTCGGCGGAGATCAGCAAACTGAAGAAGGCCGGCATCATCGACAGCAAGGGTTCCTGGTTCCGGATCCAAAGGCCTTGATCCGTACCGCTCAGGCTGCACACGGTCATTCTTTGGCGGGAAGTATAAAAAAACTCGCCGCAAGCGGTATGACGCTTGCGACGAGCTGGAAAGCGTGAACACTTTCGAGGTAGAGGCTTTCAGGTCTGCACCCCAAACCAACCGCGAACCCAGCGCAGCGGATCGCGGTTGGAGAGGAGGAGCAGCGGAATGAGCGCGCTCTGACTTTTTGAAAAAAAGCCGGAGCAAGCGATATGCAGCTTGCTCCGACTTGGTGACCCGACGGGGATTCGAACCCCGGACCCACTGCTTAAAAGGCACAGCAAAGCCTTGTAATATCAACGGTTACAGCCGTTTTTGACTTGCATATGACTTGCACATAGCGAAAATACAGGTCAGAAGAAGTGCGTAACCCTGATTTATGGATGCTTTCCATGGTATATTTTTTGCGGTATCTTCTCCGCCCAGCGCTCCCGGAGAATGGTCAACCGCTCCGGCTGACTGCCACCACGCCGAAACGCCCCAAGGCCAACACCAGAATAATATGGCGTCTTCAACTCTATGAACTGCGCCAGCTCCCGGCTCATACTGGAGCGGCGGATGGACCTTAGGCCCTTTATCTCACGCTGTCGTACTGTTTCTGGATATACATCATCTTCCTCACAGATCTCCGCAAGGGTGCGCCCCTGGTAGAACCGGCGGCGCAGTGTGGATGACTGTTCTTCTGGAATGAGCGTAAGCGCCCGCTCCAGAGCATCGTGTAGCTTCGCCAGATATTCCCGCGTCTCTACGTCCTCAAATGACGCTTGGGCGGCTGGATCCTCTATGCTGTCCGCTCAAGCGTCTCGCTTTCTCCGGTCAGGTAATCGTGTCCAGGTATCAAAGCCGGCGTTCCACAGTGGCAGCGAGGGCACTCAACCATAGCACCGGGCGAAGCGTATCGGAAAATACCACGCACCACGGCACGGGCACCGCAGAAGGGGCAAGGCGCAAGCCCCGGCTCCAGATTCTCCATCAAGGTGCGGACACGCTGAAGCGCCAGTTCGCCGGTGTCCTTGGTCTCTGCGAAGTAGGCCCGGCCGCCCGGGAGAAGGATGAGGCGGTCCGGCACTCCGGTGCATCCGGGACAAACCAATTTCAAAGCGAGGCCTCCGGCCGCCTTGACCCTCTTTCGCAGATAGCTTTCAATGTCTTTTTCCATGTGTTCCTCCAAAATTCGGCCGGTTGCCGTAGTTGCCGTAGTTGCCGTTATTTCTTTATAACCCTCGCGTGTGCGTGTAGGCGGGCGCTCGCTCGCCCATGTGTGCCTATATACCACTTATTTATTTTTCTTATAAATTTATGGCAACTATGGCAACTAACACGGCTAACGCCTTGAAATTCGGGCCTTTCCGGGGTTGCCGTTATCGGCAACTTACGGCAACCAACGGCAACCCCGGCCCGTTTTCTCGGCAACCCGCAACACGGTCAATGGCAACCAGCGGCAACCGCTCACGGGTCAACCCGCTCAAAGCAGCGCTGCACCCCGTAGGGGCCGCACTTCTGCTTTTTGGTGGTCTCTTTCCACCCGGGCATCTGGCGGAGAATGGTGCGGATCTCATTGGCCTCCATGCGCTTCATGCTGCCGCCGTCCTTCCCAAAGCACTCCTGCCAGACCTCGGCCACGCACACGGTCATCCTCTTGCTCCTCTGGTAAGTAGGCAAAGGTAATCTTCATACCGCGGCCTCCGTCCTCCTGTTCCATCTGGAAACGGCTTTCTTCACGCACTTTTCGAGCGTCTCATTTTCCTCTGTCAGGTAATTGAATCCCGTTATAAATGCCAGCGTTCCACAGTGGCATAGAGGGCACTCAACCATAGCACCTGGAGAATCGTACCGGAAAACACCACGCACCACGGCACGGGCGCCGCAGAAAGGACAAGGCGAAAGTCCCTGCTCCAGCTCCTCCATCAGAGCGCGGACACGCTGAAGCTCCAGCTCGCCGCCCAGCCATTCCATTTCCTGCATACCTGGCTTTACTCCATCGAAATGCCAGTTCATACAGCGGCCTCCTTGTTAATCTCGTCCACCAGCAGGCGGACGGCCTTTTCGCACCGTGCTTCAGAGCACAGGGCGTTTTCGTAGATGGTGTATGTACCGTCCTGATTGAGGGCAGCGGCGGCCGCTGCGGCCGCATTGGGGAAGGAGACGCGCACGATCTCAGAAATAGTCATACTTGATTTTCCTCCTCTGCTGCATCCATGCAGCCCTGCTCCCAGCACATGCGTACAAAGCGCATCAAAGCATTCCAATTACGCAGGTTAAATTCAGTCGGGCAGGGAATAAGGGGAAACTCTTCAAATTCTCCTTCTAATCCGCTCCGGTAAAAATCGACAGCGCATTCAACAACTTCTTTTGCGCTACCGGAATACACTGTTTCGCCGCGCAGTACGGAAATAATTCCTGGCATAAGCTCCGGTTCCTTTTTCAGCTTTTCAGAATCCATACTTGATTTTCCTCCACGTTATTTGATAGACTGGAGGCGGAAATATGGGCCGTCAATCCCGTTTCCACCCCGCCGCCCTGGGTGCTACTAACGCCCTGGGCGGCTTTCTCTTTGTTCTCTCGTTGTTCGTTCTTGCAGTCCTCACACTGCTCTACCGGGTCCAGAGCGGCGCCGCACAGGGGGCAGACACGGAAATAGCTCATGCACCACCGCCTCCGCGGAAATAAATCCCATCAGCAACATTCTGGATGTCGCCGGTGTTCATCGCCAGCTCCAGAATGGCACATTGTCCGCAGTGAAACCAGGCGCAGCGGTCGCCCCTGCACTCCGGCGGAATATTGGCCGGACAGGCCAGCAACATTTTGTGGCCGCACCGAAGCACGCCATTGATGAGCGCCGGAGCCAGCTCAGGCATGTCGTTCCATGTGTCAGCCATGCTCTCAGGATCCGGGAGATCGTCGCTGATAACTTCATCATCTTCGACGCTCATACGTTTCTTCCGAATCACCGGTATCATTTCATAATTCATGCTCCGGCGCCCTCCAGTCCGAAAAGCGTATCCATATAGGCCACCAGGTCATCACGCCGGAAAAACCAGCTCTGCCCTTGCTTTGCGCCCTTCAGTACGCCATCCTTCGCCATCTTGGCGATCACTTCCGGGTTTCGCCGGAGAAGAAGGCCGGCTTCGGCACAGTTACAAATTACGGGAAGCTCTTCTACGCTGTGAATCACCCGGCGGGGCTTATTTGGTCTTGCGGCTCTATACACGATGATTCCTCCTCTCGATAAAGTCCACCAGGGCAAACAGCCAGCGCGTCAGCTGGACAGCCCCTGAAAAAACTACGGCTAAGTAAAGCATTTCAGCCCCCACCTTCCACGGGTATGTAATTACCCTCGGTGACTGTTTGAATCTCTGAATCGACCTTGTAGCTGGGCGATTTTTTGAGATATTCGGTCCTTTTTGCTCTCTGTTCATCTGTCAGTTTGATATTGGGGTTCCTTCCAAGTCTGAACGGATGCAGGGAGCAGTTCTCACACGGGCACAAGCGGACTTCCTTCGCATGTTCGCCACAGCAGTCCAGGCATTTTGCGCGGATCGCTTTCATCGGTGTCATGGTTCACTCTCCTTCCAGAATGTCGGCCGGGTCGCAGTTGAGCGCCTGGGAAATGCGGCCAAGGGTAGACGGCTTGATGCTGTCACCCTTCCGGATGCGGGTCAGGGTCTGCGAAGAAGTAACGCTGCGCAGATCAGAGATGATTTTGCACAGCCTGGCTAACTGCAGATCCAGCTTGCGATTGTCGATTTTCATTTGTTCACCCCCAAAATAACCATATCGGTTGTTATAAGCCTATGATACAACCAAAAAGGTTGTCTGTCAATATGAAAAGAAAAAAAAGATTACCAAAATGGTTGTTTCTGAATTTCTGTTGTGGTATGCTATCCATTGGAGGTGGTCACATGAAGGTAGGTCAGCATATAAGGCAAGCCAGAGAATTGGCAAACATGACTCAGGCCGAACTTGGCGAAAAAATAGGCGTTTCCGGGGTTGCGATTATGCGATATGAAAAAGGCACACGACAGCCACGCATTGAACAACTACAGGCAATAGCTGATGCACTGAATGTTTCTCCCTTTTATCTTCTCGGAGATGAAAAGGCAACCATGTGCGCGAATGATATTAAAGCTTCCATTGGATTAGAAGATTATCTTAAATCGCTTGGATATGAGTTTGTGACAGACTATGAACGCGGCGGAAAGGAGTATGAACTTTGCATTGATAGGACGCAAAAAAAGCTATACCTGCTCTCACCAGATAAAGTGTCACAGTTCGAATATGCAGTGCGAACTTATACAAATTTTAGTATTGCAGAATTATTAGAGAGCGGCGAAGAGATTGATGATGATGATGGATGGTTTGACCAGCATAACACCAGGCAGACAGATGTAAAAAAATAAGCCCCAGGCAGAAAGCCCGGGGAGTTGACAATCTTGAACTTTATGGCTATACTCAAAGTAACAAAGGGCGCTACCGGCAGACGGTTAGCCCCTCATAAGTGCTTTGAAGTGATCGCCGTACTTGTCAGGGTGCCGGCGGTCACTTCTTTTTGTATACCTGAATGAACAGGCCGCAAATACCAACAATGAGAATACCGATCTGAATCAGGTCAGAGTATGTAACCATCATGGGCAGCCCTCCTCTCATTGGATCAGAGGGCAAGAAGCTGCCCCCTGTCAGAGGGCCAACCGCCTACCGTTACTGGTAGCGCCATAGTCAGAATAACATAGAAATTTGTTGAGCGCAAGGGGGTGTGCTTCATGGCAAGAGCAAAAAAACGCGCTGACGGGCGCTACTGCGCTCAGATATACCTTGGAAGAGATGAGAACGGTAAGCGGCAGTATAAGAGCGTCTATGGCAAGTCTCCGGCGGAGCTGAAGGAGAAGGAAACCGCCGTCCGGCTCCAACTTGGCCGGGGGCTGGATGTGCTTTCCCAGCGGGACAGCTTCGACACCTGGGCAGATGATTGGATCCGGCTGAAGGAGAAGGAGGGTATCACCTGCCGCCAGATGGACAACTACCGACGGGCCGTGAAGCTATGGAAAGAGGAGCTGCAAGGCTATGAGATAGGCCAGGTCCGCGCCGATGATATAGAGCGGGTGCTGATTGATCTGACAGACCAGGGCCTCGCACAGCGCACGATTAGCCTTTACCGCTCCACAATCCGGCAGATCATGCAGCGGGCCGTTGGCCGGGTCATTCCGGCAAATCCGGAAGAACAGGTTCAGCTTTCCGCCGTGGGCCGTAAGGAGGAGCAGCGCCGCGCTCTGAGCGATGAAGAACAGAAATGGATATGGGACACGCCTCACCGTGCGCAGCCCGTGGCGGTCATTATGATGCTCTCCGGCCTGCGCCGGGGTGAGCTGGCCGCGCTGACCTGGAACGACGTGGACCTTAAGGCGCGCACGATCACCGTCAACAAGGTCATAGAATACGATTCCAACGGCATTCCCAATCTTCGGCACATTACCAAAACCGCTGCCGGTATGCGGACTGTGGATATTCCGCAGCGGCTTGCCGACTATATGGCAGGCCTGCCGCGGGACAATCTGCTGGTGATCCACAGCGCCCGGGGCGGCGTTATGA
>JAEDOJ010000091.1 GCA_016302015.1 Oscillospiraceae bacterium
CTGATCACCGATAAGAAGATTTCCTCCATTCAGGAGATTCTGCCCATTCTGGAGCAGATCGTCAAGGGCGGCCAGAAGCTGGTCATCATTGCTGAGGACGTGGAAGGCGACGCCCTGTCCACCCTGCTGGTCAACCGTCTGCGCGGCAGCTTCAACTGCGTCTGCGTCAAGGCTCCCGGCTTCGGCGATCGCCGCAAGGAAATGCTCCGGGATATCGCCATCCTCACCGGCGGCACCTACGCCGCTTCCGAGCTGAACATCAACCTGCAGGAGCTGCAGCTCAGCGACCTGGGCCGTGCCCGTCAGATCAAGGTCAACAAGGATACCACCGTCATTGTGGACGGCTGCGGCGACCCCGAGATGATTCAGGCTCGCATCCACGAGATTCAGGCCTCCATCAAGGTCACCACCTCCGACTACGACCGTGAAAAGCTGCAGGAGCGTCTGGCAAAGCTGTCCGGCGGCGTTGCGGTGATCCGTGTAGGCGCTCAGACTGAGGTCGCCATGAAGGAGCAGAAGCTCCGTGTGGAGGACGCTCTGAACGCTACCCGCGCAGCCGTGGAAGAGGGCATCGTGGCCGGCGGCGGCACTGCCTATGTCAATGCGATTCCCGCAGTCAACAAGCTGGTGGAGGAGCTCTCCGGTGACGAAAAGACCGGCGCAGCCATCATTGCAAAGGCTCTGCAGGCTCCCATCCGTCAGATCGCTGAAAATGCCGGTGTGGACGGCTCTGTGGTCTTCGAGAAGATCAACTCCAGCGACAAGGTTGGCTATGGCTACAACGCATATACCGAAACCTACTGCGACATGATCCCCTCCGGTATTGTGGATCCCACCAAGGTTACCAGAAGCGCTCTGGAAAACGCGGCAAGCATCTGCGCCTGCGTTCTGACCACCGAATCTCTGGTTGCCGACAAGCCCGATCCCGCTGCTGACGCAGCCGCTGCCGCAGCGGCCGCCGGTGCAGGCATGGGCGGTATGTATTGATAACGAAACGAAGGAGCTTCCTCACAAGCTGAGGAAGCTCCATTTTTTATTCCGTGGGGAAGGTCAGCCGGATGGCGGTTCCTTCTCCCACAACGCTGTTGACTTCAATTTTGGCGTTATGGATCATGGCGGCGTGCTTTACAATGGACAGTCCCAGTCCCGTTCCTCCCACTTCCTTGGAATGGCTCTTATCCACCCGGTAGAAGCGTTCAAAAATCCGGTCAAGGTGTTCCTTTGGAATCCCGATTCCGCTGTCCTTCACCGTCACGCAGTGATCCGACACGATCACCTTCACCGTTCCTCCGGGACGGTTGTACTTGATCCCGTTGTCGCAGAGATTATAGATCATGCCGTGCACCAGCTCGGGAACGCCCCGAATCCCGGTATGCTCGCCCTCCAACGAAATGGACACCTCACCCTTTGCAGCCAAATCTCTCAGGCTGTCCACCACGGCTGCCGCGGAATCATACAAATCCACCTCAGACCAGGACAGATCCTTGCCTCCCTCGTCCAGATGGGACAGGCTGATGATATCCTCAACCAGGGATACCAGCCGGCGGGTTTCCTCATAGATTTTTTCCGCAAAGGGCTGGACGTTCTCCGGCTTTACCATGCCCCATTTCAGCAGCTCGGAATAGCCGGAAATGGTCTGCAGGGGCGTTTTCAGCTCGTGGGACACATTTGCCGTAAACTCCCGGCGCTGCTGCTCCGCCATTTCCCGCTGGGTGATGTCGAAGAGGACGATGGCAACACCGGAAATATTCTGCTGGGAATGAACCGGAGCGGCGCTGATCTGAATGATTCTGCCGTGAAGCTCCGCTCGAATTGCCACATTCTGCCCTTCTGTCGCCGTTTCCACCGCCTTTTGCAGCTCCGGGCTGCGGCTGACGGTTAGGAGCAGCTCTCCCCCGCAGGCCTTGTCAGCGTCCAGCAGTTCCTTCGCCGAGGCGTTAATGGAAATGATCCTTCCGCTGTGATCCAGCAGAACCATTCCTTCTTCCATGCTGCCCACAATGACATCCAGCTCGTTTTTCTTCTGCAGCAGAACGGTTTCCTGCATTTTCAGTTGGCTTTGCTGGCTGTGAATCCGCCGGAGCAGGGGCGCCAATTCGTCATAGCCCTCATTTTCCAGAGGCTGATCCAGATTTAGCTGGTTCAGCGGCTCCACAATCCGTTTGGACAGTCTGCCCGCCAAAACGAAGGACAAAACCGCCGCCACGATAATGACGATCAGGATGGGTTGGAGCATCCCGATGAGGAGCATCAGGACGCTGCCGTGAGAAACGGAAAGACGAATGACGGTTCCATCCTTCAATCTTCGGGCGCAGTACAGGGATTTTTCCATCAACGTGGAGGAATAACGGCTGCTTTCTCCGTAGCCTGTGTTCATCGCCTCTTTGATTTCCTCCCGCTGCAGGTGGTTTTCCATGACGGAGGAATCCGAGGCGCTGTCATACAGAACCGAGCCGTCGGAGGAAATCCATGTAATACGGCAGGTTTCAATCTGCAGGTCATCAAAATAGCTTCCCCCGGATTGCTCCATGCCCTGCGCCACCAGAGCGGTTTCCGCCCGGAGCTGGCTCTGCTGAAGATCGGAAAAATAGTCATAGAGGAAGCCGAGAATCAGCGTCATGGTCACCAGAAATACGGCCAGCGCCGCGGCGCAGACGGCTCTGAAAATTCGTTTTGTCATGTGGCCGCCTCCCATCGATAGCCTACGCCCCGCACCGTTTTGATCGCGTTCCCCGCCCCGCCCAGCTTGGTGCGAAGAGAGGCAATATGCACGTCCACGGTTCTGGTCTCTCCGGTATAGTCGTTGTCCCACACGGAGGACAGAAGGACGTCCCGGGTAAACACCGTGTCAGGTCTTTGGAGGAAGAGGTGCAGCAGCTCATATTCCTTCAGGGTCAGCTCCACAGGCTTTCCCCCCACACGCACCTCATGGCTGGTTTCATTTAATTCAAGCTCTCCGCATTTCAGCACCCTGGGGGCGGTTTTGGCTCTGCGAAGAACTGCCTTGATCCGGGACATCATCTCCATCATGCCGAAGGGCTTCACCAGGTAATCGTCCGCCCCCAGATCCAGCCCGATCACCTTGTCGAATTCCGTCCCCTTTGCCGTTGCCATGATCACGGGAATATCCGCCGTGACCACATGGGAACGGAGTTTTTTTAATACTTCAATGCCGTCTTCATCGGGAAGCATAATGTCCAGAAGGATCAGCTCCGGGCGGTTTTTCCTCATGCCCTCCCAGAATGCCGCCGCGTTTTCAAAGCCTTCGGCCTGAAAGCCTGATACCTTCATGGTGTACAGCATTAACTCCCGAATACCGTTGTCGTCCTCTACGCAATAGATCATCGGCGCACCTCCTATGCGATGGAATATTTCTTTTGATATTGTTCAACCCGTTCAAAATACCGCTCATTCACCGTTCTCATAGCCCGGAGAGATTCATGCAGATTCAAATTGCCCAGGCTCATGTCAATGACGCAGCCCGCAATATTGGAGCAGTGATCCGCTACCCGCTCCAGATCGGTGAGAATATCCGACCACACAAAGCCCACCTCGATGCTGCACTGCTCCTGCTGCAGCCGCTGAATATGATTTCCACGGAGCTGCTCCTTCAGCTGGTCAATGACCTGCTCCAGCGGCTCTACAAAGGCGGCGGTGGCAGGGTCGTTTTTCAGGAAAGCGGTAAGCGCCAGCTCCACCACCTCGTTCACCGCATTCTTCAGAACCGTCAGTTCTGTGGAGGCCGACGGAGAAAGGGATAATTCCTTTGTTTTCAGTTCCTTTGCGGCCTCCGCAAGATTCACCCCGTGGTCAGAAATCCGCTCGAAATCACCGATCACCCGCAGCAGCTTCGCCGCCTCATTGCTGTCCTCGCTGCTGATCTGCCGGGTGCTGAGCTTGACCAGATAGGTTCCCAGAATGTCCTCAAAATGATCGCACCGATCCTCCTCCGTCCGGATTTCCTCCTCCAGAGCGGGGGTGTAGCTATTGAGAATCTCCAGTCCGTTTCCAAGGCACCGCACCGCAGTGGCAGCCATCTCCGAGGCCACCTCCCGGCACCGCTTCAGGGCGATGGGCGGGGTGGTCAGCAGCCGTTCGTCAAGCTCCACCGCCTGCTCGGATTTCTGACCGTCGGGAACAAGCCGGCAGACCAGCTTTTCCAGCCAGCCCGAAAGAGGCAGCATCAGGACGGTGCAGAACAGGTTAAAGGCGGAATGAGCCACGGCGATGCCAAACAGAGAGGCGGATTCCTGCAGCAGCGCCGGGGCAAAAATCAGCCTGACCAGCCAGAACAGGGCAAGGCACACCCCTGTGCCGATGACATTGAAGCTCAGATGCACCATAGCCGCCCGCTTGGCATTTTTGTTGGCGCCCACAGAGGAGATCAGCGCAGTGATGCAGGTACCGATGTTCTGACCCATAATAATGGGGATGGCCGCCCCGTAGCTGACCTGACCGGTCGCCGCCAGCGCCTGCAAAATGCCCACGGAGGCGGAGCTGGACTGAATGATCGCCGTCAGCACCGCACCCACCAGAACGCCCAGCACAGGATTCTGGAAGAGGAGGAAGAGTCTGGTAAACTCAGGCACATCCTTCAGCACCGCCACAGCCCCCGACATGGTTTCCATGCCGAACATCAGGGTGGCAAAGCCCAGAAGGATCATGCCCGTATCCTTTTTCTTTGCGCTTTTGCAGAACATATACAGCACGATGCCGATCAACGCCAGCACCGGGACAAAGGCTGAGGGCTTGAGGAGCTGCACCAGAACATTTTTACTGTCAATTCCCGCAAGGCTCAAAACCCACGCGGTCACGGTGGTGCCCACATTGGCGCCCATGATCACATTGATTGCCTGCTTCAGGGTCATCAGGCCGGAATTGACAAAGCCTACCACCATCACGGTAGTCGCCGAGGAGCTTTGGATCACGGCGGTCACGCCCAGACCCGTGAGAAGTCCCACGAATTTTTTGGTGGTCATCTTCCCCAGAAGCTCCCGCAGGCTGCCTCCGGCTCTGCGCTCCAGCGCCTGCCCCATGAGATTCATGCCGAAGAGAAACAGGCTCAAGCCCCCGATCAGGGTTAATACGTGAAATATGTCCATACATACATTCCTTTCTGTCTTGTATAGACATATCCTATCAATTTCACATCAAATCCAATACCGGAGTTTTGTAAAATCTATGTAAAGTCATGACTTCCGGTGATGGAAAACACCACCCATTTGCCGATATTGACCCCATGATCCCCAATTCGTTCCAGATATTTCGCAATCATCAACAAATCCACGGAGGCTTCCACATTGTCCTTGAGGAGGCCGGCCACCGCCGTCTTGCATTCATTAAAATATCCGTCTATGACATCATCATATTGTATCACAAATTCCGCCTTTTGACTATCCTGTTTTACAAAAGCGTCAATGCTGTCCGTTACCATTTTTATAACGCTGTTGGCCATCTCTCTCAGAGGAAGCGCCTCCGGAATTTCCGTAATATGACCCATGGCAACGATCTCCGCCAGATCCGCCGACTGATCGCCGATCCGCTCCAGATCCGTGACCATTTTTAAGGCTGCGGAAACCGTGCGAAGGTCTCTGGCCACCGGCTGCTGGTGCAGCAGCAGCCGCAGGCAGAGGGACTCGATCTCCCGCTCCTTCTGATTCACCTGCGTTAACAGCCGGGGCAACTCCCGGGCAAGCTCCGTATCGCAGGAAAGCAACGCCTTGGAGGCCTTTGCGATGGCTGTCTCGCAGAGCATTCCCATGGTGATCATCTCTTTGTTCAGTTCCTCCAGCTGCATATCAAACCGTGACCGCATCTCAACCAAACCTCCCTGTAATATAGTCCTCTGTCCGTTTGTCTCCCGGCGTGGAGAACATCACCTCCGTGCGGTCAAACTCCACCAGCTCTCCCAACAGGAAGAAGGCGCAGCGGTCGGACACACGGACAGCCTGCTGCATATTATGCGTCACCATGACAACCGTGTACTTTTCCTTGAGCCGGACGGCCAGCTCCTCGATTTTCCCGGTGGAGATCGGGTCAAGGGCAGAGGTGGACTCATCCATCAGCAGAATATCCGGCTCCACCGCCAAGGCTCTGGCGATGCACAGCCTCTGCTGCTGGCCCCCCGACAGTCCCAGAGCGGAGGTCTTCAGCCGATCCTTTACCTCCTCCCAGATGGCTGCGTCTGTGAGGGATTTCTCCACAATTTCGTCCAGCTTTGCCCTGGATCGAATCCCGTGGGTTCGCGGGCCGTAGGCAATGTTGTCGTAGATGCTCATGGGAAAGGGATTGGCCTTTTGAAACACCATGCCGATCCGCTTCCGCAGCCAGGTCACATCCACCCCCGCAGCGTAGATATCCTGCTTCT
>JAEDOJ010000092.1 GCA_016302015.1 Oscillospiraceae bacterium
GGAAAGGAAAGCATCATTGCGCCCCTGTTCAAAATGCTGGAGGCAATGTTTGACCTGTTTGTTCCCATTGTGGTGGCCTACATGATCGATGAGGGCATCGGGAGCGGAGAAACCGGCGTGATTGCAGGGTGCTGCCTTTTGCTCATTGCGCTGGCGCTGATTGGCCTTCTGTGCAGCTTCGTGGCCCAGTATTTTGCGGCCAAAGCCGCCACCGGCTGCTCCGCACGGCTGCGGCATGACCTTTTTGCCCACATCCAGTCCCTGAATGCCTCGGAGCTGGATCAGCTTGGGGCGTCCACCCTGATTACCCGCATGACCAGCGATATCAATCAGGTGCAGAACGGCTTGAATCTCTTCCTGAGGCTGTTTCTCCGAAGCCCCTTTATCGTGCTTGGGGCTATGGTCATGGCCTTTACCATCCATTGGAAGGCGGCTTTGATCTTTGTTTTCACCATTCCGGTACTTTCTTTGATCATTTTCGGCATCATGCGCCGCACGTCTCCCGGATATCGCCAGATTCAGGGACAATTGGACAAGATTACCGGAGCCACCAGAGAGAATCTTTCCGGCGTCCGTGTGGTCAGAGCCTTTGGTCGGGAACAGGAGGAAACGGAGGAATTCCGCTGCGCCAATGATCGTCTTGTGAAGCTGCAAACCTCCGTAGGACGGATTTCCGGGCTGATGAATCCCTTTACCTATGTGGTGGTGAACCTTGCCATTGTGGCGATTCTATTTGTAGGCGGCAGGCAGATCCACATGGGGATTCTTTTGTCCGGCAATCTGATCGCACTGGTCAACTATATGAGTCAGATTCTTGTGGAGCTGGTGAAATTAGCCAATCTGATTGTCTCTCTCAGCAAGGCAACTGCCAGCCTCAGCCGAATTGAGAACGTTCTTGATACGCAGCCTTCCATGGAATTAAACGGGAAGGGAACCGGCGCTGACACGGAGGAAGCCGTCCGTTTTGACCATGTATCCCTGACCTATGGAGGAGCCGGGGAGGAGAGCCTGACGGATATCTCCTTTACTGCCCTCAGGGGACAAACCATCGGCATCATCGGCGGCACCGGCAGCGGCAAGTCCAGTCTGGTGAATCTCATCGGAAGGTATTACGACGCCACGGCAGGACAGGTTTCAGTTATGGGTCTGCCGGTGAAGGAATGGGATCGGACTGCCCTGCGTGAAAAGGTGGGCATGGTTTTGCAGAAAGCCCAACTGTTCCAGGGCACCATTCGCTCCAATTTGCAGTGGGGAAAGGAAGCCGCCACGGATGAGGAGCTTTGGGAGGCGCTGAGATTGGCGCAGGCGGAGGAGTTTGTTAAATCCAAGCCTCTGGGGCTGGAGGAACCGGTGGAACAGGGCGGGCGAAATCTCTCCGGGGGACAGAAACAGCGGCTGACCATTGCCAGAGCCATCGTCTGTCAGCCTGAGATTTTGATTCTGGACGACAGCGCCAGCGCACTGGACTTCGCCACGGATGCGGCGCTGCGAAAGGCGCTTCGCAGTCTTCCGGCTACGGTGACCGTGTTCATTGTCTCTCAGCGCACCTCCAGTCTGCAGCATGCAGACAAAATTCTGGTCATGGAGGACGGTGTTCTTGCGGATCAGGGAACTCATGAAGAACTGCTGAACCGTTGCCCCATCTATCGGGAAATCCATGAATGCCAGTTCCGAAAGGAGGAGGCGTAGTGAAAAAATACAATTCTTCCAATCGCCAGCTCCTGAGACGGGTGCTGCAATACATCGGCTCTGAGAAAAAATGGGTGGGCTTCAGCCTGATTTGCGGCGCACTTGCCGTGGTTGCCCAACTGCTGACGCCGATCTTCATCGGTAACGCCATTGACTGTATGCTGGGAGCGGGACAGGTTCGCTGGCGGGGCGTCCTCACCGCAATTGTCCTGATTCTGGTCATGACCGGACTGTCCGCCCTGGTGCAGTGGCTCATGTCCCTGTGTAACAATCGGATTGTGTTCCGGGTGTCCCGGGAGCTGCGGAATGACGCGGTTGAAAAAATCCAGCGGCTGCCGCTGAAATATCTGGACGGTCATCCCACCGGGGATCTGGTGAGCCGGGTTATTGCGGACGTGGACACCTTTGCCGACGGCCTGCTCATGGGCTTTACCCAGCTCTTTACCGGGGTGCTGACCATCCTCTGCACCCTTGGGTTTATGCTCTCGGTGAATCTGCTGGTCACTCTGGTTGTGGTGATCCTCACGCCGTTGAGCCTGTTTGTGGCGGGGTTTATTTCCAAACGCACCTATAAATATTTTCAGAAACAAAATCAGGTGCGGGGCGCCCAAACTGCCATGATCAATGAACAGATTGAGGGCATGAAGGTGGTACAGGCCTTCGGTCACGAGAAACGCAGTCTGGAGGACTTCGAAACTCTGAACGAGGAGCTGCGAAAGACCAGCCTGAAGGCGGTATTCTTTTCCAGCCTGACCAATCCTTCCACCAGACTGGTCAACAATATTGTCTATGCCTGTGTGGGTCTGGCGGGGGCGTTGTATGCCGTCTCCGGCGGCGTGACCATCGGTCAGTTGTCTGTATTCCTCAGCTATGCCAGCCAGTATGCCAAGCCCTTTAACGAGATTTCCGGCATTGTGACGGAGCTTCAGAATTCTCTTGCCTGTGCCTCCAGAATCTTTGAATTGCTGGACGAAGAAGAGGAACCGGAGGAAGAAAAAACAGAACTCACCTGCGACGGCCATGTGGAGCTGGAGCACGTTGCTTTTCGGTATGTGGAAGATCGTCCTCTGATTGAAAATCTCTCGTTGCATGTAAAGCCCGGTCAGAGGATCGCCATCGTCGGCCCTACAGGCTGCGGAAAGACCACATTGATCAATCTGTTGATGCGGTTCTATGATGTCCGGGCGGGGAAAATCTCCGTGGCGGGGGAAAATATCCGGAATGTGACCCGTCATTCTCTGCGGAGAAGCTACGGTATGGTTCTGCAGGACACCTGGCTCAGATCGGGGACGATCCGGGAAAATATCGCCTACGGAAAGCCGGATGCCACGGAGGAGGAGATCGTTGCCGCCGCCAAAGCCGCCCATGCCCACAGCTTTATCCGCAGGCTTCCGGAAGGCTACCGGACGGTCATCGGGGAGGACGGAGGGAACCTTTCTCAGGGACAAAAACAGCTTCTGTGCATTGCCCGGGTGATGCTCTGCCTGCCGCCTATGCTGATTCTGGACGAGGCGACCAGCTCCATTGACACCCGGACGGAAATGAAGATTCAGTCTGCCTTTGCTCAGATGATGCAGGGGAGAACCAGCTTTATCGTAGCCCACCGCCTGTCCACCATCCGGGAGGCGGATGTGATTCTTGTGATGAAGGACGGAAAGGTGATCGAGCAGGGCAGTCACGAACAGCTTCTGAAGAAAAAAGGCTTCTATTTTACACTTTATAACAGTCAATTTACAAAAAGTTAATTGACCTGTTCCGAAAATATGATATACTGGTAATAACGTGATACAAAGGATCACAATTCTTTCAGGAGGTACTATCATGGCAGTCAATCGTTTTGTCCTCAATGCAATTTCTTATCACGGCAAGGGTGCGATTCAGGAAATCCCCGGCATCGTCGCCGCCAAGGGCTTTAAGAAAGCGTTCATTGCTTCCGACCCTGATCTGGTGAAGTTCAACGTGACGAAGAAGGTTACGGATCTTCTGGACGCCAACGGCATGGACTATGAGGTCTACTCCAACATCAAGCCCAACCCCACTATTGAAAATGTACAGTGCGGTGTGGAGGCCTATAAGGCTTCCGGCGCCGATTACATGATTACCATCGGCGGCGGCTCCTCCATGGACACCGGCAAGGCCATCGGTATCATCATCAATAACCCGGAGTTTGCGGATGTCCGGTCTCTGGAGGGCGTTGCCCCCACCAAGAACCCCACGGTTTATACCATTGCCGTTCCCACCACCGCAGGTACCGCTGCGGAAGCCACCATCAATTACGTCATTACCGACGTGGAGCGGAAGCGGAAGTTTGTCTGCGTGGATACCAACGATATTCCCAATGTTGCCGTGGTTGATCCCGATATGATGGCTACCATGCCCAAGGGCCTGACCGCTTCCACCGGCATGGACGCTCTGACCCATGCCATCGAGGGCTATACCACCAAGGCAGCCTGGGCGCTGGCGGACTGCCTGGATCTGGAAGCCATTCGTCTGATCTCCGCAAACCTGCGGAAGGCAGTTAACAACGATCCCGAGGGTCGTGAAGGCATGGCTTTGGGTCAGTTTGTCACCGGCATGGCGTTCTCCAACGTTGGTCTGGGCATTGCCCATTCCATGGCTCATACCCTGGGCGCAGTCTATGACACACCCCACGGCGTTGCCTGCGCCATGATGCTGCCCATCGTTATGGAGTTCAATCAGGAAGCTACCGGCGAGAAGTACAAGAACATCGCCGAAGCCATGGGCGTGGATACCACCGGTATGGATCAGGCAGCCTACCGCAAGGCGGCCATCGACGCAGTCCGTCAGCTTTCTGTTGACGTGGGCATTCCTACCAAGCTGGAGAAGCTGAAGGAAGAGGATCTGGACTTCCTGGCTCAGTCCGCCGCCGCGGACGCCTGCACCCCCGGCAACCCCAAGGAAGCCACCATCGACGACTATAAGGCCATGTTCCGCAAGCTGATGTAAGCGTTTCATCATGCCGCACAGGTTGAAAACAGCCTGTGCGGCTGTTTTCTGCCCGGGGATGGATAAATTGCGGATTTGACTTGCAATTTGACGAAAGATTTGGTAAAATAATAAGCTGAAATACAATAGGAGTATTATATAGATGCATCTTAAACAACTTGAAATTCAGGGCTTTAAATCCTTCCCTGACAAGACGGTTGTCAGCTTTGGCAGCGACATTACTGCCATCGTCGGCCCCAACGGCAGCGGAAAATCCAATATTTCAGACGCCATCCGCTGGGTCATGGGCGAGCAGAGCAGTCGTTCCCTCCGTGGGCAGAAGATGGAGGATGTGATTTTCGGCGGCACGGAAAAGCGTTCTCAGGTGGGCTTTGCGGAAGCCACCCTGATTCTGGACAACTCCGACCGGGCGCTGCGTTATGACGCGGATGAAATCATGGTCACCCGCCGGTACTACCGTTCCGGTGAAGGAGAATACTATA
Source organism: Oscillospiraceae bacterium (assembly GCA_016302015.1). The sequence continues at coordinate 5,139 of JAEDOJ010000092.1, forward strand.
TAAATAAGCAATCCGTCCGTCTGAGAGATATTAACGAGCTGTTCATGGATACCGGCCTTGGCCGGGAGGGCTACTCCAATATCAGTCAGGGACGCATTGACGAAATTCTCTCTGTGAAGAGTGTGGATCGCCGGGAAATTTTTGAGGAAGCGGCGGGTATTTCCAAGTACCGTCACCGGAAGGAGGAGACCGAGCGCCGCCTTGCCAATACCCAGGACAATCTGATGCGAATCGGAGATAAGATTTCCGAACTGGAATTACAGGTGGAGCCCCTGCGGGAACAGTCTGAGAAGGCGAAAAAATTTCTGGCATTTCGGGAAGAATTAAAGGGCGTGGAGGTTGCCGTCTGGCTGCATACCCTTGACAAGCTGTCTGCCACAGCCAGAAAGGCGGAGGAGGACTACCGAAGCGCCGCTTTCATTCTCCAGCAGGAGCATACGGCGTTGGACCAGCTCTATGTTACCGGAGAAAATCTGACCTTTGATCTTCATAACCGGGATTTGCGGATCGACCAGCTTCGGGAGCAGATTTCCCAGAGCGAGGGGGAGGCGCAGTCCGTGCAGAGCGCCATTGCGGTTCTGGAGACCAACAGCGGCAACTGCCTTGCCAATATCAACCGGGTGAAAACGGAGCTGGCGGAGCAGGAGAGCCGCAGCAGCGGCATTGACGCCCAGATTCAGACCCTGGAAGACCGGGTTGCGGAAATTGTTTCCCAATTGGATGATTTGAAAGCAGACCTTGCGGAAGCCGAGAGGGAAGGAAAGCGGCTTGCGGAGTCCTCCGACGGCATGACCAGGCGTTATCTGACGATCCGAAATGAGCAGGAGCGACTGCGAACGGAGCTGTCTGCCAAGCAGGCGGATTTGTCCGGCGTGGAGGATGGTCTCCGTCAGAGCGAGGCTCGCAGAGAACAGGTGCAGTCCGACTGTGCCGCCGCCTCTGCCCGTCAGGCGGATGCGGATGCCAAAATTCAAACGGTGAGGAAGTCTCTTGCCGAGGCCCGTGAAACGGTTACCGCCGCACAGAATACCATTGCAGGCTACCGTCTGCGGGAGAAAACCCGGGCACAGCGGCGGGATGACCTGCGAAAGCAGGTTACGGACGCCTCTGTGGAGCTGGACACCGTGATTTCCCGGCTGAAAATGTTCGAGGAAATGGAGCGGGAATACGAGGGCTTCTCCAAGGCAGTCCGTGTGGT
>JAEDOJ010000093.1 GCA_016302015.1 Oscillospiraceae bacterium
GTCCTGGCTGTGCTACTACTACGCCATTCAGAACGGCGTGGTCAGCGTGGTGGTGCCCATCGATAAAATGAGCCTGCTGATCACCGTGGTCTTCTCCTACTTCGTCTTCAAGGAAAAGCTGTCGAAAAAGGCGCTGGCAGGCCTGCTTTTGATGGTGTCGGGCACTCTGATCATGGCAATCTTCGCATAACGAGGTGAATTTTATGGAGAAGGACTTCCCCTACAGCGATATTTTGCAGCTTCCCCATCATGTTTCCGCCCTCAGACCCCGGATGTCCATGGAGGATCGGGCGGCGCAGTTTTCCCCCTTCGCCGCTCTCACCGGCTACGATGCGGCGATTCAGGAGACCGGCCGCCTGACGGAGGAAAAGCTTGTGATGGACGAAGACGCTCTGAATATCCTGAACAAAAAGTTTCACCTTCTCCTTGACCGTCTGGAGGAAGCGCCGGAGGTCACCGTCACATATTTCAGGCCGGACGGGCGAAAAGCCGGCGGAGCTTATGTTGACGTGACCGGGATTGTGAAGAAAGCGGACAGCGTAAAGCGGCTGATCCTCATGGAGGACGGATTAAAAATTCCCATAGACGACATTTTGGATATCCGGGGGGAAATATTCCGCCCAGAGGAATTCACAGACTGAAAGCGCTCCCCATAGGGCAGCTCCGAAGCTCGGAGCGCCGCCCTGTGGGGAGCGTTGTTTGAACTATGCTTTGAAGATTTTTGCGATGATCAGCCCTCCGCCGAGAACCAGCAGGGAAAGGGCGATCCAAATCCATCCCATCAGGTCAGAGGAGGCGCCGCTTTCCGCCATATCGGGGCTGAAGTCTCCCCTCTGCGTATTGCCGCCGAAGGGACGGCCGGGATTGGTCTCCCCTGTTGTGCCGGGCCCGTCGGAGAGCGGGGCTTCTGTTTGGCCGGGGAGCTCTCCGGTCAAATTCTCCCCCTGTTCCGGCCTGTCGAAGCCGCCCATGCCGTTGTTCATGGGGCCCATGTTGGACACAGTGAGGGAGGAAGCGTCCGCGTAATTCATGTTCTCAACGGTTTCCCCGTTTTCAAGCTGCATGGAAACGCTCTGGCTGCGAAGGTCGCAGAACCGGCGGAGGGTCTCCACGCCCAGTTCAAATTCCTCGCAGGTATAAAAGGCCGTGGGGTCCTTTTCCACATAGACTTTGATCAGGTCATAGGCGTTGTCAATGATGGCCTGAATATCCACGCTGCTCAGGAACTCCCCGAAATACTGATGATACAGCCGGGTATAAGCCTCCTCCGACACAATCCAGTTCCACATGGGGCGGTCTTCCCCGGAGCCGCCGGACACAGGCGAGTCGATGGGGGTATTGACGACAGTTTGACCGTTGCCGCCCTGGAAGGTGCCAAACGCCAGATTATAATCCCAGGGGAGCATCGCCAGCTGTCCGTCCTTTTCGTACAGATAATAATTATGGATCATGGAGCCGGTATAGCTGTCGCCGTTACAGACATAGTTGTGAACCACGAAGTAGCGCAGCACCTGCTCCACGTCCACAACGGCTTCTATGTCCTCACCCTCTGACAGCTTTTTCAGAGAGGCGATCAGGCGATTCTGGTCGGCTGTGGTAATCTCCGTCTTGGCATTGTCCCAGATGTTGGCGTAGCTGTCCGGAGCGTCGTCAATATACTGCAGCTTCACATCGGAAGCTCCCGTTCCGCCGCCGTTCTGCCTGCCGCCGAACAGGGAAGCCGGGTCGAAGTCCTCCGGAGGCTCCGAGCCGTCGGGCATTGCGCCGTTTTCGGGGGGAGGCAGCTTGGGCATCCCGCCGCCGGATTCGGAGGCCGGGTCAAAGCCGCCGGGGGCATCCCCCCATTGGGGCGGAGCGGTTTGGCTCTCTCCGGAATCAAAATCGTTCATGTCAAAATCCTTGCCGTTGCCCCGGCCCCCGCCGATGCCGGTGCTGTCAGGCTTGTAAAGCTCTCCGTAATCAGACCCGTAGTTCCGCTCCATAAACGATTCCTCCACGCCCTCTACGGCCAGATACAGACCCCAGTCCTCGCCGTTGACCGTGATATAGACATAGCTGCACAGAGGCGAAGCCACGGCGAATTCCTTCATCATGGTGTAGGTCAGGTAGTCCTTCATCATGGTGGAATCCTGAATCAGATTGTTGAGACTCAGCTTGTCCAGTCCATGATAGGTTTTGCCGCTGTCATAGTGGTCAAACTCGATTTTGAAGCTGTAGCGTTCACTGCCCAGAGAGGCCACCGTGGTCAGAGAGGTATTGCCCTTGGCACGAAGCCCCACATTTTTATAGGCTTCCCCGTCAATTACCACGTTGGCAGTATAATATTCTTCGCTGACGGCATTGGCGATCAGCTCGTCCCAGTCGTTCATGGTAATGTCAATGGTATGAACCCTTGAATTGTCGAATAACCGGTCTTCGTAGCCTATGGTCTGCGCCGTTGCTTTGATTCCGAAAGCCGCGCCATTCATAAACAGGAGGGTCAGCGCCAGCGTCAACGCCGTGACGACCCATGCGACGCGGTCAAAATGCTTACTTCCCGACATAATTCACCCCATATAATCGCCGTTGTAGGAGACCAGCGCCGCACTGTTCACCCCGGGCAGCTCGGAGAGAATGTTCACAAAATCGGTGTTGTCCTCCTTCAGACGGACTTCAATGTTCAGTTCGATTGCGCCCTTCACAACGGTTTTGCTTTTGACTGTGGCCCGGGTAACGTTTTTTGCAAGGAAGTCCCCCACCTGCAGCTCTGCGTCATGGTCTGCGCAGCTCAGCACGACCAAATAGGGGTGGGTGCGGCCTTTCTGGTTCACGAACACCAGCAGAATCAGGCCGATGCAGACGCTGCCGATGATAGCGAGGGGGATCATGCCTGCCGCAAGGATAATTCCCGCACCGATGGACCAGAAAAGGAAGGCAATATCCAGAGGGTCCTCGATGGCGGTGCGGAAACGGACGATGGACAGAGCGCCCACCATGCCCAGAGACAGAACGACATTGGAGGTGACCGCAAGAATGACGGTGGCCGTGATCATGGTCAGGGCGATCAGGGTGGTGCCGAAGCCCGGGGAATACATCACGCCCCGGTAGGTTTTCTTGTAGACGAGGAAAATGAACAGGCCGATGCCAAAGGACAGGACAATGGTGATGACCATGTCAAGGACGCTGACGGCGGAAACCTTTTCCAGAAAGCCGGATTTGAAAATATCGCTGAAATCCATAGTATGTTTTCTCCTTTTACATTCGTTGGGTTATTTAATCGTACATTCGGCAGGCTGCGTATTTGGAGTATGCCGTGCTGTGTCTGTCCCCCAGCCGCACCAGACCGGAAATCACATCGGGGAGAAAATTGTCCCACTTTACCTCCAGAATACAGGGCGAGCCGGGAACGGGGACGGTGGTGCAGGCGGGATTTAAGAAATCCGTGCAGCGGAGCGCCGTGCGGATATTGTAATCCAACGTCACACGGACGTTGCCGGGGGCGAATACGAAGGCCTCCCGGGTGTAGTCCACGATCACCTTTGCCGCCAGACTCTCGTTGCGGAGGCGGGAGTAAAAGCCCAGAATCACTTCGTCGGCGGTCTGCGCCATCCAGCGGATGCGGCCATCGGCGATTCGCTGCGCCTGCTCCCGGGTCAGCGGTACGGACTCCTTATATCCCAGCCCGCCCCGCTTGAACTTTCGCTCCAGACGAATCACGGAGGGGTCGTTGTTGTACAAACGAATCCGATATTTTTCCCGGACGCTCACACCGTCCAGCTTGTCCCGCAGAGCCTTGTCCTCCGGATTGTCAAAATACAGGCTGCGAACCTCATACCGCCCGTCTCCGGCGTGACTGTCCGGGGTCAGGGCGGCGGTCAATCTCTGCCGCAGGATCAGCAGATCCGACCTGCTGATCTCATGCTTCACTTCATGCCTGAATTGCAAGCAGCATTCCTCCTTTCCAAAATCAGTATAAACGCTCAACCTATGACCGGCATTAGAAAAACCCTCCTGCCGGCGAAGGCCGACGGGAGAGTTTGTAAACATTTTGTGAAATACATCCTAAAATCGGGCAAGAAAGCGAATTGTTCCGGCAGCCGTATACTCTGCCGTCAGTCTGCCTCCGAAGGTCTCCGCAATCGTCCGGGCGGCGGAAAGGCCGATCCCGTAGCCGGAGGAGGGATTGCCCTGAGTTCTGGCGCCGTCCCCCCGGTAGAACCGTTCAAAGAGCCGTTCCGGGTCGGAATCAGAGGGTGGTTCGCAGGTGTTTTCCTCCGCAATTTCAATGTGTCCGCTGTGATTTCTCACCCAGAGGTGAATTTCCCCGCCCTCCGGCGTGTACTTAACCGCATTGTCAAGAAGAACGGAGATCAGCTGAGAAAACGTATCCCGATGCACCTGCAGAACCGTCCGGGGCTGGAGATCGGCGGAGAGGGTAATCTGTTTCTCCGCCGCGGCGTCTTCGCAGGCAGGGAGCATTCCCCGGATCAGCTCGCTGAGATCCACAGGCTCTGTGGGAAGCTTTGTTTCCTCGTCCAGCTTGGACAAGGTCAGGAGATTGGTCATCAGCACGTTCAGCCGCTGGGTCTGAAGCCGGATGTTCCGGCTGTACTTGCTCTCTCCGTGAATCAGCGTGGCTGCGTCATTGTTGGACTGAATGATGGCAAGGGGCGTTTTCAGCTCATGCCCGGCGTTGGTGATGAACTGTTTCTGCTTCTCGATCCCCGCCAGAATGGGGCGAACCACCCGCTTGGAAAACAGGATCACAAACAGCAGCAGCAAAAGCCAGCAGACCACTGCGATGGCGGAGGAGACGGTGAAAATCATCAGGAAGGTTCTGAGCTGGTTGGCCGTGTCCACGAAGAAAATCAGGCGGCCGGAGCCCAGCGGCCTGACCTCATACTTATATCCGCCGATTTTCCCGGTGACCCCGTCAGCCCGGGCGGCATATTCCGCCGCCTGCTCTTCGGTAACCGAGGAAATCTGCTCCAGATTGACCTCCAGAACGGCTCCGTTCCGGTCGGTAAGAACCGTAAAAAACCGGGCGGCTTTGATGGTATCCATATCCATCGGCGGGGCAAAGGGCTTGGGTTCACGAGGCTCCGTTTTGGAGAATTTTCTGTCCGAAATGACAAGGGTATGCAGGATTTCGTCAGACTGCCGGTCGAGAATGATCCAGCTGAAGCCGTTGATCGCCCCCACCAGCACCACCAGGAGGATGGTAACGGCAGACATGGCAAAGAGGACGAACTTCCTTCTCAGTGTTTTTTTCATAGGGGCAGCTCCAGACGATAGCCGATATTGCGCTTTGACACAATCTCCACCGACGAATTCATAGCGGCAAGCCGTTTCCGCAGGTAGGAAATATAGAGCCAGACGCTGCCCACATCGGTTTCCGCGTCATAGCCCCAGGCTCTGACCAGCAGCTCCTCCGAGGAGAGAAAGATCCTGTGATTTTCCATCAGCTGCTCCATCAGGCGGTATTCCTGCTTGGGCAGCACAAAGTCCGTCCCCCTGCAGGACAGGGTTCCCGACTGGATGTTCAGCGACAGATCCCCAAAGGTAAGCAGATCCGGGTGGAAGTCCTCCCGCCGCCGGAGCATGGCCCGAACCCGGGCCAGCAGCTCGCCCATGTCAAAGGGCTTGGGAAGATAGTCATCCGCTCCGGCGTCCAGCCCCCGGATGCGATCCTCCACCTGGGTCTTTGCCGTCAGAAGCAGGATCGGCGTTCTGCAGCCGTTTTTCCGCAGAGCGGAAAGCACCTCCAGCCCGTCCCGCCCGGGCATCATAATATCCAGAATGATTCCGTCGTAATCGCCGGACAGGGCATAGTCGTAAGCGTCCCTGCCGTTGTCCACGGCGTCTACGAGATATTTGTGATAAGTCAGGATGTCCACCACCGCTTCGGAAAGCTGGCGTTCATCCTCCGCATACAGCAGCTTCATAGCGTCCTCCCCGGAAGGCATAGATTTTTATTTATTCTACCATATTTAACTTAGACCTGCATTTGATCCTTACAGAGCTTTCCTGAGATATTCCGCCGTAATGGTCTCGCCGCGCTCCGCCATCTGTCTGGGCGTGCCGGTAAAGACGATCTCTCCCCCGGCGGTGCCGCCGTCCGGCCCCACGTCGATGAGCCAGTCCGCCTGCTTCATCACGTCCAGATTGTGCTCGATGACAATGACGGTGTTTCCCCGCTCCACCAGACCGTCCAGCAGTTCCATCACCTTCTGGACATCGGAGGCAGGCAGGTTCAGCATACTTTCGTTCCAGGATTTGTCCGGGTCGATGGCCCGCTCAATGTCCAGATCCAGAATTTTTCCGATGCCGGAGCAGGTCTTGCACAT
>JAEDOJ010000094.1 GCA_016302015.1 Oscillospiraceae bacterium
ACCCACCTCCCCTTACACAGGGGAGGCTTTGGCTTGTGCGAATCTGACACTTTTTTAACGGCCTCTTTACTCCTCAAACAGCAGGCGCAGGGCAATGATCCGGCCCTCCGAATCTCTCCGAACCGAGACCGGGTAAGCGCCGTCGCCGTAGCCTGCGGGCGCCCAGAAGGCGTCCCGACCCTCCAGCTTTTTGCGGAAATACCCCGGGCCCTCCGGACTGCCCCAGCCCTGAGCGGACATCCAGTCGATCAGGTCTCCCCATTGACTGCCCACGAAATCCGGCTTGTCGTGGAAGAAGCCTGCCAGACCGGAATCCACGCAGATGGTTTTTACGACCTCCCAGTCCTCCCTCAGAAGGGCGGCGGGAGAGAGGGGGACGGTTTCATGACAGATCGCAAGCCCCCAGGTGCCCTGGTCGCCCTCCCCGTTCCTGCCGCCCATGACCCAGCAGTCATAGGCGCCGGGAAGAAGATCGGTCAATGTAATACGGCATCGTTCCGACTTTTTATAGCAGGGATCGGTCACGTCCACGGAGCCTTCCAGCCCCATCTGACCAACCTTGCTGATTGTGTAGTTCACAGCCATCACCTCAGGTTTATCCTATCAGATTTTCCGGGAAATTCAACTGCTTTTCCCGGTTTTTTACAATTTGTTCATCCAAACGGCGTTTTTGGGGTTATAATGAGTACAGACAAAGAAAGAGAGGAGCAGGATCGTGGAGCATACGGTTTTGATTGTAGAGGATGACCGCAATATTGCGGATCTTTTGCGTTTATATTTGGAGAAGGAGGGCTATCAGACCGCCCTTGCCTTTGACGGCCTGACGGGTCTGGAAAAATTCCGGGAGGTACAGCCGATTCTGGTGCTTTTGGACGTGATGCTGCCGGGCATGGACGGGTGGGGCGTGTGCCGTACCATCCGTGGGGAGTCCAAGACCCCCATTATCATGCTCACCGCCAAGAGTGAGACGGAAAACAAGGTCATGGGACTGAAGGCCGGGGCGGACGACTATATCACCAAGCCCTTTGAGATGAAGGAGGTGCTGGCCCGCATCGAGGCGGTGCTCCGCCGCAGCGGCGTGGAGCCAACCAAGGCCGCCAGACGGCTGACCTTCGACAAGCTGGTCATCGATATGGACGCCTTTGAGCTGACGGTGGACGGGAACAAGGTTCCCACGCCCCCCAAGGAGATGGAGCTGCTGTATCATCTGGCCTCCACGCCCAACCGGGTTTACACCCGAAATCAGCTTCTGGACGAGGTCTGGGGCTTTGACTATTTCGGCGATACCCGGACGGTGGACGTGCATATCAAGCGTCTGCGGGAGAAGCTGGAGGGCGTGTCCACCCAGTGGGAGCTGAAAACCGTGTGGTCGGTGGGCTACAAGTTTGAGGTCAACGGGAAATGAAGACGACGTTCCGCAGACAGTTGACCCTGATCATCTGTCTGCTGCTGGCCGCCACCACCCTGATCGGGATTTCCTTCAGCGCGGTGTTCACCCGCTATATTGAGGAGGAAAAGCTGACCTCCATGCAGACCACGGCAAATTCCGTGGCGGCTCTGGTGGAGGCCTATTCCGCCTCCTACCTGAACGACTGGCGGTTCCGTACCAATCTGGCGGTGGCCTCCAATGCTTCGGACTGCGACATTGTCCTGTGCGACGCGGAAGGCTCCGTGCGGATCTGCGCCCAGGATCTACAGGTCTGCACCCATCTGGGGCACAGTCTGGGCAAGACCACGGCGAAACGGATTTTTGAAGAGGGGGGAGGGGTTGTCTCCTCCGCCGCCACCCGGATCTACGGCAGCGAGCGGCTGGGGGTGGCGGTTCCGGCGGTCTCGGAGGACGGAACCAGAATCTGCATCGTGATGGTATCTCTGGAGCGTTCCACCCTCTACAGTCTGACGGGCAGGACGCTGCAGATTTTCCTGCTGGTTGCGCTGCTGGTGCTGGCGCTGACCCTGATGATGACGCCGTATCTGACCCGCCGGGAAACCAAACCCATTCGGGATATGGCGGCGGCGGCCAGACAGATTGCCCACGGCAATCTGAACCTCCGGATTCCCACGGACTATCAGAACGAGGAAATCCAGGAACTGGCGGTGGCGTTTAATAATATGACCCGGGCACTGCAGAATTCCGAAACCATCCGTCAGGAATTTGTGGCCAATGTGAGTCATGAGCTGAAAACCCCCATGACCACCATCGCCGGGTATATGGACGGAATGCTGGACGGCACCATCCCGGAGGAGAAGTACCATTATTATATGGAGCTGGTTGCCACGGAGGTGCGCCGGCTGTCCCGGCTGGTGCGGAGTATGCTGGAAATTTCCCGCCTGAAGGATCAGGGAATCCCGGCGGATAAGCTGCGGGATTTCGACATCTGCGAGGCTGCGGGACAGGCGCTGCTCTGTTTTGAGCAGCGGATCAACCGGAAGGAACTGAACGTTGAAGTGGATATGCCGGAGGTTGGCCTGTACGTCCGGGGGATGGAGGACGCCATCACCCAGGTGCTGCACAACCTCATTGACAACGCGGTGAAGTTTATCAATGAAAAGGGCACCCTGTCCGTCCGGGTGCAGGAGCGGGGAAACAGCGCGGTGATCTCTGTGGGGAATACAGGCCCCACCATTGCGCCGGAGGAGCTGCCTCTGATTTTCGACCGCTTCCATAAAACGGACAAGAGCCGTTCCACGGATCGGGACGGCGTAGGTCTGGGTCTTTATATTGTAAAAACCATCGTCCTTGCCCACGGGGAGGATATTTATGTCACCAGCCGTGACGGCAAGACGGAGTTTACCTTTACCATGTCCCTGAGCACGTAAGAAAGGAGGGATCGCAATGGAAGAACCGAGGAAGCCCCGGGAGGAGCTGGGGGAAATGCCGGATTATTTCGGCACCGGCCGTCAGCCCCGGCGGGAAGAGAACCATTATACCCTGCGGACGATTTTGCTTCTGGTGCTGTTGGGGGCGAATCTGGTCACCATAGCGATCTATCTGGGGATGCAGCAGGGGAAGAAAACCTGGGCGGAGACCCTGCAGAGCAGCCGGGAGCTGATCCTGAGCCTGAAGGAAAATCTTTCCGACCGGAAGGAGGTTACCGCCTTCACTCCCGGCGGGAAGCGTCTGGACCGGGAGGAATTGTATGCGCAGGTGTCCGAGGGGATGACTCAGATTGTCGCTCAGGCGCCGGGCTATGCCCAGACGGGGATCGGCGTCATCCTGACCACGGACGGCTACATCCTCACCAATTCCCATATCATTGAGGATGCGGACGCCCTTTCCGTCACCCTCTCCGACGGCAGGGAGCGGACGGCGCTCTATGTGGGAGCGGACGAGCAGACGGATCTGGCGGTTCTGAAGATTGAGGAGGACGATCTGACTCCCGCCGTGCTGGGGAACGTCTCCGGGCTTACGCCGGGAGAGAGCCTCTACCTCCTTGGCTCCATGAAGGAGGAGGCGCTGAAGGCCACCACCCTGACCGAGCTGAAGGACGAGACCTTCCACGGTGCGGTGATCAACCAGTGGGGGCAGATCATCTACTTCGGCAGGGAAAACGGCAACCCGGTCTCCATGCAGGAGGCGGGGACGCTGGCCTGCGAGCTGATTCAGTACGGCTGCGTCAGCCGGCAGACGGATCTGGGACTGCAGGTCAGCGACCTGGAGGAGGTAGAGCGGCGGTACTGGGAGCTGCCGGAGGGGGTCGTGATTGATCAGGCCGCCATCAACGGCAGCGGCTATCAGGCGGGGCTGCGGGCCGGGGATTTGATCACCGGCGTGGGCGGCAGACAGATCCGCAATACCCAGGACTTCCATCAGGCGGTGGAGGCCTGCGAGGGGCCAATGACCGTGGATTTTTACCGAAAAGGACAGGAATATCAGGTGGAGATCACACCTTGAAAGGAGAAAAGAAATGAGAGTGTTGGAAAATGTTCAGCCTGCGGAGGCGCTGCGGTATTTTGAGGAGATTTGCGCCATTCCCCACGGCTCCCGGGATACCAAAAGGATTTCGGATTATCTGGTGGACTTTGCAAAGACCCACGGCCTGCGCTATGTGCAGGACGCCAGTAATAATGTGGTGATTTTTAAGGAAGCCTCTCCCGGCTATGAAAACCATCCCACGGTGATTTTGCAGGGACATATGGATATGGTCTGCGAAAAGGACGGGGATTGTGATATCGATTTTTCCACCGACGGCCTGCGTCTGGTCACCGACGGCAGATATCTCTTTGCCAAAGGAACCACGCTGGGCGGGGACGACGGTATCGCCGTAGCCTATGCGTTGGCGATCCTGGCCTCTGAGGAGCTCCGGCATCCTCCCCTGGAAGCGGTGTTCACCGTGGATGAGGAAATCGGTATGCTGGGTGCGGAGGCCATGGATATGTCCGTTTTGCAGGGTCGAATCCTGCTGAATTGCGATTCTGAGGACGAAGGGGTGCTCACCGTGAGCTGTGCCGGCGGCGCCACCTCCTGCCTGACCAAGGAGGTCAAACGGGAGGCAGTGAGCGGTCAGGTCTGGCGCATGGGCGTGAAAGCCCTCACCGGCGGTCACAGCGGCGTGGAGATCAACAAGGGTCGTGCCAACGCCAACAAGGTGCTGGCGAAAATTCTGGAGGGTCTGCCTGTCCGGCTGATCTCCATGGACGGCGGCAGCAAGGATAATGCCATTCCCAGAGCCAGCGAGGCGTTGGTGGTGGGACAGGAACCCAGGGCGGCGTTTTTTGCAAGGGCGGAGGAAGTGAAAAAGACCCTTCCCGAGACGGAGACGGCGGTGGTGTTCTACTGTGAGCCGGGGGAAAGCGACCTGCTGCCCATGACCGCCTCCTGCAGCGGGGAGGTCATCGCCCTGCTGAACGCTCTGCCCAACGGGGTGCAGGCCATGAGCCGGGATATTCCCGGTCTGGTGCAGACCTCTTTGAATCTGGGCATTCTCACCACCTCTGAAGCCCGGGTCACCATGACCTTCTCCGTCCGCAGCTCCGTCAATGAGGAAAAGCGGGAGCTGACCGGCAAGCTGGCCACGGTTGGCGAAGCCTTTGGAGCGGCCTACAGTGAGTCCGGCGCCTATCCCGCATGGGAATATCGGAAGGAATCCCGCCTCCGGGACACCATGGCGGCGTCCTATGAAAAGCTGTTTGGGGAAAAGCCCATGGTGGAGGCGATCCATGCGGGACTGGAGTGCGGAATTTTCTGCGACCGTCTGCCCGGACTGGATGCGGTGTCCTTCGGCCCCCAGATGCACGATATCCATACCAGCCGGGAGCGGCTGGATCTGGTTTCCGTGGAGCGAACCTGGAGATTGCTGGTGGATGTGCTGAGTCAGTTATAAAAAATCATTTGTAAATTTTCGGAAAATGTGGTAAAATACAGATATCTTATATGAAGGAGGAGTATTTTTATGGGTAAGTATACCGGAACCAAGACGGAGGCCAATCTCCGCGCGGCCTTTGCCGGGGAATCTCAGGCACGCAACAGCTATACCTACTTTGCATCCAGAGCGAAGAAGGACGGCTTTGAGCAGATCGCTGCTCTGTTCCTGAAGACGGCGGACAACGAGAAGGAGCATGCCAAGCTGTGGCTCAAGGAGCTGGAGGGCATCGGTACCACCGCTGAGAATCTGGCCGCAGCCGCCGCCGGAGAAAACTACGAGTGGACGGATATGTACGAGGGCTTTGCCAAGGATGCGGAGGAGGAAGGCTTCCCGGAGCTGGCAGCCAAGTTCCGTATGGTGGCCGCCATTGAGAAGCACCATGAGGAGCGGTACCGTGCGCTGCTGAAGAACGTGGAGACCGCCAAGGTCTTCGAGAAGAGCGAGGTCACGGTTTGGGAATGCCGCAACTGCGGTCATATTGTGGTTGGCGTCAAGGCTCCCGAGGTCTGCCCCACCTGCAACCATCCCCAGAGCTTCTTTGAGGTTCACGCAGAGAATTATTAAAGCAAAGAGAAGGACGTGGTTCGGTTGACCACGTCCTTTTCCGCAAAAAGAAGGGCGTGGTTCGAATGACCACGTCCTTTTCCAAGGTTCCCTCTGATGTTCCGGGGGAGCCTCTCGATTTTGAGTATCCACGGCTCCCTCTGATGCACTGGGGAGCCTTTCGGCTTTGCAGCACCCACGGCTCCCTCTGATGTTCCGGGGGAGCCTCTCAGCTTTGTAATATCCACGGCTCCCTCTGATGAGGGAGCTGTCAGCGAAGCTGACTGAGGGAGAGAAAAATCTAACGTTATGATTTAATTTTCTCCGAAAAACGGTGCGTTTCAGGTCTCTCCCTCCGTCAAAACCTTCGGTTTTGCCACCTCCCTCGTCA
>JAEDOJ010000095.1 GCA_016302015.1 Oscillospiraceae bacterium
ATATCCGCTACGGTAGGCCGGAGGCCACCATGGAAGAGGTCATCGAGGCCGCCAAGCGGGCGGAAATTTACGAGGACATCATGGCCATGCCCGAGGGCTTTGACACCTATGTGGGCGAGCGGGGCACGCTGTTGTCCGGCGGCCAGAAGCAGCGGGTCTCCATCGCCCGGATTTTCCTGAAAAATCCTCCCATCCTCATTCTGGACGAAGCCACCAGCGCTTTGGACAGCGTGACCGAGGCGAAAATCCAGTCCGCCCTGGACGCTCTGGCGGTGGGGAGAACCACGCTGATCATTGCCCACCGCCTGTCCACCATCCGCAGCGCCCAGCGGATTTATGTGGTGGGAGAGGGCAGAATTCTGGAGGAGGGCACCCACGCCCAGCTCATGGAGCGAAACGGCCTGTATGCCCGGCTTCGCAACACTCAGGCCGGGGTTTAGCATGAAGCAGTGGTGCGTCTATATCCTCCGCTGTGGGGACGGCACCCTCTACACCGGCATGACCGACGATTTTGAGAAGCGGCTTGCCGCCCACCGGAAGGGCACCGGGGCGAAATATACCCGGGGACGGGGGCCTCTGACCCCGGTGTACCGGGAGGACTGCGACAGCCGGTCCGCCGCCCTGAAACGGGAGTACGCGGTGAAGCGTCTGTCCCGGAGGGAAAAGGAAAAGCTCCTCTCCCCTCGCTGAGCCGGGACTGGCGGTTCGTCCAAGGCTCCCTACTCTCTCGATTCTGTATCGGTCTCTTGCCTCCCTCTGAGGCAGGTGGTTGAGGTTCTGTGCCGCGCCTCTGCCTCCCTCTGATGAGGGAGGTGGCAAAACCGGAGGTTTTGACGGAGGGAGAGACACGGAACGCATCGTTTTCCGGGAGAATCTGGATTAAAGCGGGGATTTTTCTCTCCCTCAGTCAGCTACGCTGACAGCTCCCTCGTCAGAGGGAGCCATAGACTGGCACAAACCTTCTGCTGCCTTCCTCAGAGGAAGCCATGGCCGGTGCGAATCCAAAGGGTTTGTTTCCCGGCGGGGTTTGCCTGTAAGCCGGAGTTTTCTGCTTTTTTCCCGAAGATTCGGGAAAATTTCTTGACAAATTAGTCTTTCGTTGTTACCATAGTTACAATAGTTTTTTGATGGGTTCCTCAGAGCCGTCAATGCAATTATTCCGGACCACTCTTCGGAGTCAAGGCCATACGGACAGCCGGGTCCACTGCCGATTGGCAACCTTCGTTGCCCTATTGACTGGGCGTTCCGCTCAGATTTTATAAGTTGGTTTCTTAAAACCAGTTGGTTTCTCATAAACCGAATGGCGCCTCGGCGCTGACTTGTGAAACGGTCAATATGAAGAGTAGTAAGTGATGATTGCTGTGAAAGCTCTGACATTCCCCAGGGAGATATTCGTATCACAAGACAGCGCGGAAAATTTTGCGCCGTCTTGTGTTTTTTTACGCACAGGAGAAAGAGTGGGAAGATGAAATACAAATTCGACCAGAGCCGGGCGCCCATCTACGAAGCCTTGGAGCGATTCCGTCAGATGCGGGTGGTGCCCTTTGACGTACCCGGCCACAAGCGGGGCCGGGGCAACCCTGAGCTGAGAGATTTTTTGGGTCAGCAGTGCATTGGCGTGGACGTGAACAGCATGAAGCCCCTGGACAACCTCTGCCATCCCATTTCCGTCATCCGGGAAGCGGAGGAGCTGGCCGCCGACGCCTTCGGCGCGGCGCAGGCGTTTTTGATGGTGGGAGGAACCACCAGCGCCGTCCAGAGCATGATTCTCACCGCCTGCAAGCGGGGCGATGAGATTATCCTGCCCCGAAACGTCCACCGGAGCGTGATCAACGCCCTGGTGCTCTGCGGCGCCATCCCCGTGTACGTCAATCCCGAGGTGGATCAGCGGCTGGGTATTTCTCTGGGCATGAAGCGGGAGCAGGTTGCCAAGGCCATTGCCGACCATCCCAACGCGGTGGCGGTGCTGGTGAACAATCCCACCTACTACGGCATTTGCTCCGACCTGAGAGCCATTGTGGATATGGCTCATAAGGCGGGGATGCTGTGCCTTGCGGACGAGGCCCACGGCACTCACTTCTACTTCGGCGCTGACCTGCCCATCTCCGCCATGGCGGCGGGAGCGGATATGGCGGCGGTTTCCATGCACAAAAGCGGCGGAAGCCTGACCCAGTCCAGCTTCCTCCTCTCCGGCCCCAATGTCCATGCGGGCTATGTCCGCCAGATCATCAACCTGACCCAGACCACCTCCGGCAGTTATCTGCTCATGTCCAGTCTGGACATTTCCCGGCGGAATCTGGCCCTCCGGGGCAAGCAGGTCTTCGGTCACGTGCAGGAGCTGGCCTCCTACGCCAGAGAGGAGATCAATGCCATCGGAGATTACTACGCCTTCGGCAGAGAGCTGATGGACGGCAACGCCGTGTTTGATTTTGACTCCACCAAGCTCAGTATCCACACCCTGGACATCGGCCTGGCCGGTGTGGAGGTCTACGACACCCTCCGGGACGACTACGACATCCAGATTGAATTCGGTGATCTGGGCAACGTGCTGGCCTACCTGTCCATCGGCGACCGGATGCAGGAGCTGGAACGGCTGGTCAGCGCCCTGGCGGAGATCCGCCGCCGCTACCGCCGGTCTCCCGCAGGCATGCTGACCCAGGAATATATCGATCCCATTGTGGCGGCAAGCCCTCAGGAGGCCTTCTACGCGGAAAAAGTCAGCCTGCCTCTGGACGAGACGGAGGGGCGGGTCTGCAGTGAGTTTGTCATGTGCTATCCTCCCGGCATCCCCATCGTGGCCCCCGGCGAGCGGATCACCAAGGACATTCTTCAATATATTAAATACGCCCACGAAAAGGGCTGTCAGATGACCGGCCCCGAGGATCCGGACATCCGGTATCTGAACGTGCTGAAGTAAGGAGGAAGGCCCATGGCATTTTGGTTCAGTGAGCATCACACGCCCGATGTGAAATTAAGTCTGCGGGTGCATCACCAGCTCTATTCCGGGGACAGCGACTTCCAGCATATTGATCTGTTCGACACCCCGGAATTCGGCAAGGTGCTTGCCCTGGACGGGAACATCATGCTGACGGAGCGGGACGAGTTCATCTATGACGAGATGATCACCCACGTTCCCATGTCCGTCCATCCCAACGTCACCACGGTGCTGGTCATCGGTGCCGGAGACGGAGGCGTTGTCCGGGAGCTGACAAGATACGATCAGGTTCGCCGCATCGATCTGGTGGAGATGGACCCCAAGGTTGTGGAGGTCTGCCGCCAGTATCTCCCCGGCAACGCCTGCCGGCTGGATGACAGCCGGGTGCATATCTACTATGAAAACGCCCTGAAATTCATCCGCCGCTGTGAAAATCTCTACGATTTGATCATTGTGGACTCCAATGACCCCTTTGGCCCGGCGGAGGGTCTGTTTACCAGAGAATTTTACGGCATTTGCTACAACGCCCTGAAGGAAGACGGCATCATGGTCAATCAGCAGGGCAGTCCCTTCTACGCCGAGGATGCGGAGGCCATGAAGCGCAGTCATAAGCGCATCGCCACCACCTTCCCCATCTGCAAGGTCTATCAGGCGCATATTCCCACCTATGCCGCAGGCTACTGGCTCTTTGGCTTTGCCAGCAAGCGGTATCATCCCGTGGTGGATAACGACGCCGCCCGGTGGGAGAAAAACAACCTCCGCACCCGGTATTACACCCCCAGACTCCATGTGGGCGCCTTCTACCTGCCCGCTTTTCTGGAGGAAATGCTCATGGAGGTGGAGCAATGCTGAAGCCCAATGTTGAGACCTTTATCGGCTGTGACGCCGGCTATGAGGAGGCCAAAATCGTTCTGTTTGGCGCACCCTTTGATTCCACCACCAGCTACCGCCCCGGCACCCGCTTCGGCCCCTCCGCCATGCGCCATGAAAGCTTCGGTCTGGAGACCTACAGCCCCTATCAGGATAAGGATCTGACGGATTACGCCGTGTTCGACAGCGGCGATCTGGAGCTGTGCTTCGGTTCTCAGGAGTCGGCGCTCCGGGACATCGAGGACAGAGCCGCCGCCATTTTGGAGGACGGGAAATTCCCCCTCCTGCTGGGGGGCGAGCATCTGGTGACCCTTGGATCGGTGCGGGCGGCGGTAAAAAAGTACCCCGATCTGCATATCATCCACTTTGACGCCCACGCAGACCTGCGGGACGACTATCTGGGGGCAAAATTAAGCCACGCCTGTGTCCTGCGCCGGTGCCATGAGCTGGTGGGAGACGGAAGAATCCACCAGTTTTGTATCCGCTCCGGGGATCGGGAGGAGTTCCGCTTCGCCAAAGACCATACCGATCTGCACCCCTTTTCCTTTGAAGGCTTGAAGGAAACCGTGGAGGGCTTGAAGGACGTTCCGGTGTATTTCACCATTGATCTGGACTGTCTCGATCCCGCCTGCTTCCCCGGCACCGGCACTCCCGAGGCCGGCGGCGTCACCTTCCCCCAGCTTCTGGAGGCCATACGCACCGTGGCCGGGGCCAATGTGGTAGGCGCGGACGTGAACGAGCTGTCCCCCATGCTGGACGCCTCCGGGGCTTCCACCGCTCTGGCCTGCAAGGTTCTCCGGGAACTGCTGCTGGCTCTGTTATCGTGAATATTTTCTGCAAAGGAGTAAGAATATGAGTAGAGTTTTAATCATCGGCTGCGGCGGCGTGGCCTCCGTGGCAATCCAGAAGTGCTGTCAGGTCAGCGAGGTCTTCACCGAAATCTGTATCGCCAGCCGCACCAAGTCCAAGTGCGACGCTCTGGCGGAAAAGTTAGCCCCCACTACCGCCACCAAAATCACCACCGCACAGGTGGACGCGGACAAGGTGGAGGAGGTCATCGCCCTGATCAAGTCCTACCAGCCGGAGCTGGTCATGAACATTGCCCTGCCCTATCAGGATCTGACCATTATGGACGCCTGCCTTGCCTGCGGCGTGAACTATATGGACACCGCCAACTACGAGCCGGAGAATATCGACGATCCCCAGTGGCGGGCGGTCTATGAAAAGCGGTGCAAGGAAGCGGGCTTCTCCGCGTATTTTGACTATTCCTGGCAGTGGGCCTATGAGGAAAAGTTCAAGGAGGCCGGACTGACGGCGCTTCTCGGCTCCGGCTTTGACCCCGGCGTGACCCAGGCCTACTGCGCCTACGCCAAGAAGCATATCTTCGACACCATCGACACCATCGACATTCTGGACTGCAACGGCGGCGACCATGGCTATCCCTTCGCCACCAACTTCAACCCGGAAATCAACCTCCGGGAGGTCTCCGCTCCCGGCAGCTATTGGGAGGACGGGCATTGGGTGGAAATCCCCGCCATGTCCATTAAGAGAGAGTACAACTTCGATCAGGTGGGACAGAAGGATATGTACCTCCTGCACCATGAGGAGATCGAGTCTCTGGCGAAGAACATCCCCGAGGCAAAGCGGATTCGCTTCTTCATGACCTTCGGCCAGTCCTACCTGACCCATATGAACTGTCTGGAAAATGTTGGAATGCTGTCCACCACGCCCATTGAATATGAAGGCCAGCAGATCGTTCCCATTCAGTTCCTGAAGGCGCTCCTGCCCGATCCCGCCAGCCTTGGCCCCCGTACCGTGGGCAAGACCAACATCGGCTGCATCTTCACCGGCACCAAGGACGGCAAGCCCAGAACCTACTATATTTATAATGTATGCGACCATCAGGAGTGCTACCGTGAGGTAGGCTCTCAGGCCATTTCCTATACCACCGGCGTTCCCGCCATGTGCGGCGCCCTGATGATGCTCACAGGCAAGTGGACGGAGCCGGGGGTGCATACCGTAGAGGAGTTCGATCCCGATCCCTATCTGGACGCTCTGGATCAGTACGGTCTGCCTCGCAGTGAGAGCTTCCAGCCGGTTCTGGTGGACTGATGACAAAATGTAAAGACAGCCGCCCGCCCTTTGGGGGGCTGGCGGCCTATGAGATCCCGGCACAGTTCAGGGAGCTTCCCACCCCCTGTTATGTGATCGATCAGGGGATGCTGCGGAAAAACGGCGAATTATTGCTGGGAGTTCAGCAGCGGACGGGGTGTAAGATTCTGCTGGCCCAGAAGGCCTTTTCCAATTT
>JAEDOJ010000002.1 GCA_016302015.1 Oscillospiraceae bacterium
CTACTGGCCGGACTCGAACCGGCGACCTGCTGATTACGAATCAGCTGCTCTACCTGCTGAGCCACAGTAGCATTTGCGATTCGCAGAGTTATTCTACAGCAAGTTTGGGAAAATGTCAAGTCTTTCATCCAGAAAAATGACTTCTACATGATTTTTCGCAGAGCGGAAAGGGCTTTTTTCTCGATTCTCGAGATCTGCACCTGGGAAACACCCAGAATTTTCGACGTCTTATCCTGGGTCAAGCCATGGAAAAACCGCAGGCGGATCACCGTCTGCTCCCGCTGGCTCAGGTGGGCGATGGCCTCCTGCAGGGCAATCCGCTCCACAATGGTCTCCTCCATTTCCCCGTCGGTAAGCACATCCTCCAGGGTAAAGCCGTCCTCCCCATTGGGCTTATGGATGGATTCCGCAGCGGTGGTCGCGGTCTCCGCGGCGGCAATTTCTTCCGGGAGCAGATCCAGCTCCTCACTCAGTTCGGTTACGGTAGGCTCCCGCCCCAGAACCCCGGTGAGCCGCTGGCGGGCAGCCTTGATATGCGCGGCTCGCTCCTTCAGGCTGCGGCTGACCTTCACCGTGCCGTCATCCCGCAAAAACCGTCGGATTTCCCCGGCAATCTTCGGCACGGCGTAGGTGGAAAACTGGGTGCCGAATTCCGTGTCAAAGCCCTCCACCGCCTTTAAGAAGCCCAGACAGCCCAACTGATACAGATCATCCGGGTCAACGCCCCGGCCAAAATACCGCCGGGCGATGGACCAGATCAGCCCGGAGTTTTTCTCCACCAGCAGCTCCCCCGCTTCCCGGTCTCCGGCCTTGCTGCGTAAAATCAGCGCTTCCTGCTCCGCAATCACTTTTTCTCACCACGCCGGACAATTTTCCGCTTCATATGTACCGTCGTCCCCTTTCCCGGGGCGGAGGTCAGACGAAATTCCGTCATAAAGCTCTCCATGATGGTAATGCCCATGCCGGAACGCTCCTCCCCGCCGGTGGTAAACATGGGCTTTCTTGCCTGCTCCACGTCCTCGATTCCGCAGCCCCGATCCTTCACCACAAGGTCAAGGACATGCTCCGGCAAAATTCTCGCCTTCAGAATCACCGGCCCGATGGTATCGGGATAGGCGTGGACAATACAGTTGGTCACCGCCTCGGAGACCGCCGTCTTGATATCCCCCAGCTCGTCCAGCGTGGGGTCAAGCTGGGCGGCAAAGCAGGCCACCGCCGCTCTGGCAAAGGCTTCATTGGACGATTTGCTGGGAAATTCCAAATTCATATAATTTTCGCCCTTCATTTGATGCATTCCTCCTTCATATCTGTAATTTTTTCGATCCCCGCCGCTTTCAAAACCTTATAGGGCTGGGGCGGGATGTTCTGCAGGATCAGCTTGCCCTGCAGAGTATTCATCCGCCGCAGGGTATGGAGCACCACCGCAATCCCGCTGGAATCCATAAAGCGCACCTCCTGAAAATCCAGAATGCACCGCAGAGGCATATAGACGTCGATCTTGTCGGAAATTGCCTCCATGATTTTTCTGGCGCAGTGATGGTCAATCTCCCCAGACAGCGTCACCGTGAGCTGTCGCTCCTGCACATAGCTGGTCAAATTCATCCTTCTTCCCTCCCGAAATAGCAAAAACGCACACGGAAACCTCCGTGTGCGTTCATTATATGATAGTTTCTCTGCGAGGCGGGTCGAAAGACCGGCAGAGGGACAAATTATTCCGTGAGCCATGCGGGATTGGTCTGGTGCAGAGCGGAAAGCTCGCTGCTGCGATACCGGGGCGCAATGCCCTCCACCAGAATTTCCACCGAGGTAATCTCCGGCAGGGCGCACATGGTTGCGATCACCGAATGGACCGCCACGGTTTCCTCCTTGCTGCCCGCGCAGCCTGTGAGGAATTCACCGGTCAGCTCCAGAATACAGGTGCCGTTCTCCATCCGCAGCTTCAGCAGCTTGGTGCCTACGGGAATGCAGCCTTCCATGCCGTTGCGGCTTTCGTAGGAAAGCAGCGCCGCCGCAGCGGCCTCCGCCACCGACTGTCCCTCCTCCACCTCCAGCATCACCGGGGTAGCCGCCAGCAGGCCGCTGCTGTCGCACACCGGATACAGGGTCACATCCACCTTGTTTTTCCCCGGGGAGGCAATCACCGTCTCGTCCCGCAGGACGCCGGAGGATAAGTCCATCCGGTTCAGGGTTTCAATGGGAGACCCTGCGGCAAGAAAGTCCACCGTGGTGATCTCCGGCAGCTCTGTCAGGGAATTGACAATGGAATAGACCGCCAGCCGTTCCTCCGCGTAGGTCTGATCCTCCTTCAGAAATTCCGACGTGAGGTTCACGGTACAGATGCCGTTCTCCACCTGCGTTCCCAGCAGTCTTGTACCCTCCGGGATGCAGGAGCGGATCTGTCCGCTGGTTTCGCCGCTGAAAAGCTGTTCCAGAATGTAGGCGGGCTTCTCCTCCGCCTCCATGGCCTCCGCCGTGACGGTCTCCTTCACCAGGTACCGCCCCTCGGCGTCGGGAAAATAGAGCACCACCGTCTCCTTCTGAGGCAGCATGCCGGTGTCCGTCAGGAAGGTATCTCCCTCCGTGAGCACCATGGCCTCTTCCCACCCCGGCGCAGTCACGCTCACCCGCTGGATGCCGCTGAGCTGCAGCAGCGTGCGGGTCAGGCAGGCGCAGGCCATCGATCGCTCCAGCGCCGTGGCTTTCCCGCCGGCAAACACCACGATGGCGGTCTGCTCCTCCTGACGGGCCGATTTCAGAGACCACTGCTCCGGCACGGCAGGCTCTCCCTCCGGGGGCGGCTCTGCCTCCAGATAGGTCTTCAAAAAGGTCTCCAGCTCCGGCTGGGCGGCAGACAGCTCCGTCTGCACCGTGCAAAATGCGCCGTTATCCTCGTTGGAAACGGTTTTTGCCGGATAATAGTACAGAAAATCTCCCGATTCGGGAGCGTCGGAGCCGTCCGTACAGCCTGCGAGCAAAATGCTGACAAGGAGCAGGAGGATCATTCCACGCTTCATGCTTCCTCCCCCATTTCAAAGCCCGGGAAGCGGACGGAAAACACCGTGCCGCCCTCCTCTCTGGGGCTGACGGAGATGGTGCCGAAGTTCCGCTTCACCATATCATGGACAATGGACAGTCCCAGACCGGCGCCGCCGGCTGCCCGGGAGCGAGCCTTGTCCACCCGATAGAACCGCTCAAAAATATGTGCCATGGACTCGGCAGGAATTCCGGCGCCGGTGTCCGCCACCGTCAGCTCCACATCCTCCTCCACCCGGCGCAGCGTCACAAACACAGACCCCTGGTCCCGGTTATATTTCATGGCGTTTTCCATCAAATTAAACACGATCTGATAAAAATCGTCCTCCACCGTCATGATGCAGCAGGCTTCCTCCAGGTCCAGAGAAAAGGTAATCCCCCGGAGGTCTGCCAGAGGCTGGAGCATCCGCTGCACCTTCCGCACCGTGGGAGCGGCGGGAAACAGCTCCCGTTCCTCCTCCACCGCGCTGTCCAGCCTGGTCAGGGTCAGCAGCTTCTGGGAAAGTCTGCCCAGGCGGTCGGCCTCCCTGCCGATATCCCCGATAAACTCCCGCTGGGTGGCCACGTCCATTTCGTTCTGGAGGATGGAATCCGACAGGAGCTTGATGGACGCCAGCGGGGTCTTCAGCTCGTGGGAGGCGTCGGAAACGAACCGTCTCCGGCGGCGCTCCGATTCCTCCAGCCGGTCGGCAAGGTTGTTAAATTCTCTGCCCAGATGATCGATCTCATCGGAGCCCCGAAGCTGGATTTTCTGGCTGTAGTCGCCGTCCCGCATTTTCCGAACCGAAAACAGGATTCTCCGCAGACGGCGGGAAAAGGCCGTGGAGAAAACCAGAGAAATCAGCACCACAAGCCCTTCCAGGGCGATGGAAATCCGCAGCACATTGGTCTGCAGAGCGGCGATCAGCGTCCCCTGCTCCGTGTTATACTGCATCACATACACCGCTCCCAGCGTTTCGCCCCCCTGCACCAGAGGCACCGCCGCACGGCTTTCGATGGCGCCGTCCGCATAGCGGCAATAGAAGGTATCCCAGCCCTGAAGCGCCTGCACCAGCTCCGGAAACAGCAGGAGCTTCCCCGTGGCGTTGCCGCTCTCCAGAGAATCGTACAGCGCCACGCTGTCCGGCCCGGTGACCACGGTGCGGGTGGTGTGCAGATCGTCCAGGGAATTGATGGTCTGCTCCGTCTTGGGAGAGGACAGATCCTCCACCTGAAGCAGCGCCGAGGAAAGCACCTGAATTTTCCCCTCCAGGGACTGCTGCTGGGCATTGAAAATCATCCGCCGTATGGTGGCAGAGGTGTAAATATTCAGAAAAAGCAGCACCGCAAAGGTGATGAGAATGTACGCCGTGGCATAGCGGAGCTGAGAGCTGCTGGGCAGCAGGCTCAGCCTGATCTTATGCTTTGAAATAGTACCCAACTCCCCATTTTGTCATAAAATATTCCGGTTCTGCCGGAACGGTTTCCAGCTTTTCCCGAATTCTGCGGATATGTACGTCCACGGTGCGGATGTCGCTGCGATACTCGTTGCTCCAGATCAGATCCAGCAGATTTTCTCTGGAATACACCCGGTTGGGATTCCGGATCAGCAGCTCCACCACGTCGAACTCCCGGGCTGTCAGCTCCACCGGCGTCCCGTTCTTGTAGACGTTCCGCTCCTGGGTGTCCACGGTGATGGCCCCCACCGTCAGACGGCTCTGCTTGGTCTCAAAGCTGCCGCTGCGGCGGAGCAGCGCCTTGATTCTCGCCTTCAATTCCAAAATATTAAAGGGTTTGGTCATGTAGTCGTCCGCCCCATGCTCAAAGCCCATGAGCTTGTCCATATCCTCCGTTCGGGCGGTGAGCATAATGATCGGCACATTGGAAAACTCCCGGATTCTGCGGCAGGCCTCCATCCCGTCCACCTCCGGCATCATCACGTCCAGCACGATCAGCCGAACCTCCGGATCGTGAGCCAGCTCCACGGCCTGCGCGCCGTTGCTGCCGCATACAACCTGGTATCCGTCATTTTGCAGGTTGAACCGGATTCCCTTCACCAACAGTTCTTCATCATCTACTACCAATATTTTCATTGCGCTTCCTCCACAGTAATCAGGTCCCTGATTTCTTCCAGTTTGCCTTCTCCGATGCCCTCCACATTGGTCAGCTCCTCCAGAGCCAGAAAATCCCCGTAGACCTCCCGATAGTCCAAAATCCGCTGGGCAAGCACCCGGCCGATGCCCGGCAGGCTTTCCAGCTCTTCCTTTGTCGCTTCGTTCAGATTCAGCAGCTTCTCCGGGGAATTTTGGGTGTTTGAGGAAGAGCTTTCCCCTGTGGGCTGCTCCGTCACCCCCTGAAAACGCTCCTCCCGGGAGGCGTCTTTTCTGACCACGGCAACCCTCAGCTCCCCGGCTGTCCCCCGCTGTCCCAGATAAAATCCCAGGGCGAAAGCAAGAAACAGCAGACAGAGCGTGGACATCAGCAGCCAGGTTGGCACTTGTTTCATGGTGTTTTCCTTTGCAAACTCGTTGACTTCACTATAATTTCTGATATAATATAGGGTGATTTCCTGTATTATATCACAATTACGCTTCCTGCGGCAACCTTTTCCGCCGGAATTTGGAGGATATTATGAAAAAAACAAGGCTACTGTCCATTTTTCTATCGTTTCTGTTGGTGTTTTATCTGGCTGTTCCCGCCTTCTCCACGGAAGACCCGGAGACGGAAACCCATGATCCGTCCATCACCGCCCCCACGGTTCAGAACACCGACGATTTAGACCCCAGCGTCACCACGGAGACGCCCACCGGCTTTGAAATTCCCGCCCCGCTGGCGGAGTACGACTTCCCCTGCTGGTTCATTGCCCACGCCGGGGCCGGCGCTCTGGTGGAGCTGAACACCCACGCCATCATCTACGGCGTGGAGCTGGACAAGCAGATTTATCCTGCCAGTCTGACCAAAATCATGACCTGTATGCTGGCGCTGAAGCACGGCAATCTGGACGATATGGTCACCGTCTCCGCCTCCTGCTTTGACGATCTGAACATCTACGGCAGTACCGCCGGTCTGATGGAGGGGGAGCGGCTGACCCTGCGGGAAATGCTTTACTGCGTGATGGTTTCCTCCGCCAATGAGGCCTGCAACGCCGTGGCGGAGTATATTGCCGGGGACAGGGAGCGGTTTGTGGATATGATGAACCAGCAGGCCGCCGAGCTGGGTATGCGCTCCACCCACTATGCCAACACCCACGGCCTGCACGACGACAATCACTACACCAGCGCAAGAGACCTGGCCACTCTGGCCTGCTGGGCGTGGCAGAATCCTCAGTTCCGTCAGTTTGCCACCACCTCGGAATACACCCTGCCCGCAACCAACCTGTCTGAAGAACGGTATCTGGTTTCCACAAACCTGCTGACCCTGAACGAAGAGGGCAACAGGTATTACTACAGCAAGGCCAGCGGCATCAAGACCGGCTTCACCACCCCCGCCGGCGGCTGTCTCATCGCCACCGCCTCCGACGGAGAGCTTTCCTTCCTGTCTGTGCTTACGGGCTGTGCCACGGTGATTGACAATGACGGCAGCGAAATCGAGCGCCGTTTTTCGGAGACCAAGCGCCTGATGGAATTTGCCTTTGATAATTACGCCATGGTACAGGTTCTGACCAGCACCGCCATGCTGGATCAGCCGGAGGTCAAAAACGCCGAGGGGCGGAACAACGTGGTGGTTCACGCCAGGGAAAGCACCACGGTGCTTCTCCCCGATGACTGCGAGCCGGAAAACATCACCATGAGCATCAAATACGACAATCCCGGCGGACTGACCGCTCCCCTGGCAGAGGGACAGAAGGTGGGCACCGTCACCGCCATGTACAACGGCATTCCCCTTGCCACCACGGATCTGGTTACCCTTACCGCCGTGGAGGAAGCCAAGCCCGTGATCATCCCCCAGAAAATTGAAACCTCCTCCGCAATTCTTCAGGGCATCCTCCGCTTCTGGTATCTCACCCTCCCGGCGCTGCTGATTCTGATTCTTCTGATCCTGCTGTTCATCGTTCGGGGCATCAACACCCGGAAGGCAAAAAAACGGGCCGCCCGGCGGCGTGCCGCCGCTGCCGCGAGAAGGAGGCAGCAGCGATGAGAGAACTGGATGCTCTGCGGGACAAATGCCAGCAATGCCGGCGCTGTCCCCTGTCCGCAACCCGGCATACTGTGGTGTTCGGGGTCGGCCCCGCTCCTTCGGAGATCGTCTTTGTGGGGGAAGGCCCCGGTCAGCAGGAGGATCTGCAGGGCGAGCCCTTCGTAGGCGCCGCCGGAAAGCTGCTGGACGAAATGCTCTCCATCATCGATCTGAGCCGCCGCAACTGTTACATCTGCAATATTGTCAAATGCCGCCCGCCCCAGAACCGTGATCCTCTGCCGGAGGAGCAGGACGCCTGCATCGGCTATCTGGAGGAGCAGTTAGCCCTCCTGAAGCCGAAGATTCTTGTCTGTTTGGGGCGAATTGCCGCCATGCGGCTGATCCGGCCGGACTTCCGCATCACCCGAGACCACGGCCAATGGACGGAAAAGGACGGCGTCTATTACACCGCCCTGTACCACCCCTCCGCCCTGCTCCGGGACGTCTCCAAACGCCCGGACACCTTCACCGATCTGCTCTCCCTCCGGGAGATGGCAAAGCGGCTGGGCTGCTTTCCGAAGGATGCGTAAATATGGAAACCCCCAAGCCGGCAGGGCTTGGGGGTTTGGTTTATCTTATTCGCCCAGTTCCAGCTCCGCAACCACGGCGGCGCAGCGGGGGCACAGTCCCTCGGCATTGGCCCTGGTGGAGTGCATCCAGCAGCGGGGGCACTTCTGCCCGGCCGCCGGGAGAACCTCGATCTCCATGGCGGGGAAGTTGACGCCCTTTCCGCAGATGTTCTCCGCCTTGGGTGCGCCGCTCTCCAGCAGAACATCGGAGACAATGAACAGCTCCGCCAGATTCAGATCCCTGACGGCCTCCAGCGCGGCCCTGGCCGCCTCGTCCCCGGCATAAAGCGCCACATGGGCCTCCAGCGCCTTGCCGATCCGCTTGTCCGCACGGGCGGTTTCCAGCACGCCGTTGACGTCGCTTCTCAGGGCGATCAGGGTATCCCACTTCTTCATAGCGTCCTCCGTCAGAGCGTACTGGGTATAGGGCTGGGAGAACTCATTCAGCACAACATTCCGGGCGTCGTCCGCCTCACGATGGGGCATGGCCTGCCAGATCTCGTCACAGGTGAAGGGCAGGATGGGTGCGTACATCTTCGCCAGCGCATCCACAATGAGGTAGAGGGCGGTCTGGGCGCTGCGGCGCTTCAGGCCGTTGCGGGCTTCGCAGTACAGCCGGTCCTTCAGAATATCCAGATAGAAATTGGACAGCTCTACCACGCAGAAATCGTTGATCGCATGGGTGAGCACATGGAATTCGTAGTTTTCATAGGCCTCGAAGGAGGTCTTGATCAGTTGGTTCAGCTTGGTCACCGCCCAGCGATCCAGCTCCAGCATCTCCTCCGGCTTCACCAGCGCGTTGGCATCGAAGCCGTCCAGATTGCCCAGACAGTAGCGGGCGGTATTCCGGAACTTCAGGTAGGTCTGGGACAACTGCTTGAAAATCTCCTTGGAGCAGCGGACGTCGGCACGATAGTCTGCGGAGGCCGCCCACAGGCGGACGATATCCGCGCCAAAGTCCCGAATCAGGTCGGCGGGGTCCACGCCGTTGCCCAGAGACTTGTGCATGGCCTTGCCTTCGCCGTCCACGGTCCAGCCGTGGGTCAGGCACTTTGCGAAGGGTGCGCCCTTGCCCAGAGCGCCTACGCTGGTCAGCAGGCTGGACTGGAACCAGCCACGGTACTGGTCGGCACCCTCCAGATACATGGTGGCGGGCCACAGGTCGGGATGCTCCCGGCGGAGGGAGGCAATATGGGTGGAGCCGGAGTCAAACCAGCCGTCCAGCGTGTCCGTCTCCTTCTCAAAGTCCTTGCCGCCGCAGTTGGGACAGGTCAGGCCTTCGGGAATCAGCTCCATAGCGTCCCTGGCAAACCAGATGTTGGAGCCGTTTTCGTCGAACAGCTTGGAGATATGGGAAATGGTCTCAGGAGTGCAGACCGGCTTGCCGCAGTCCTTGCAATAGAACACGGGAATGGGCAGACCCCAACGGCGCTGACGGGAGATGCACCAGTCGGCACGGTCACGGATCATGGCAATCATCCGATCCTTGCCCCATGCGGGCAGCCACTGGACATTCTCGCAGGCCGCAACCGCTTCATCTTTGAAGGACTCCACGGAGCAGAACCACTGGGGCGTGGCACGGAAGATGATGGGGTTTTTGCACCGCCAGCAATGGGGATAGCTGTGGACAATATTCTCAGAGGCAAACAGCGCCCCGCTTTCCTTCATATCCGCCAGAATGACCGGGTTGGATTCCTCCGTCTTCATGCCCGCGTACTTGCCGGCATAGTCGGTGTGGCGGCCCCGGTCGTCCACGGGGACAACCAGATCCAGACCGTAGCGCATACAGGTACGGTAGTCATCGGCGCCGAAGCCGGGAGCGGTATGGACGCAGCCGGTACCGGAATCCATGGTGACATAGTCCGCGGTCATCAGCAGGGAGGTCTTGTCCAGGAAGGGATGCTTCGCCAGCATATGCTCAAAGAAGCTGCCGGGATGGGTCTCCAGAATTTCATACTGCTCAAAGCCGCCCACCTTCATGACCTTCTCCACCAGAGCCTCTGCCAGAATATACAGCTCTCCGTTGGGCGCCTTCACCACGGCGTAGCTGTCTCTGGGATGGAGGGAAATGCCCATGTTGCCGGGGAGCGTCCAGATGGTAGTGGTCCAGATCACGAAGAACAGCCTGGACTGATCCAGATGGGACAGCTTCCCCTGATCGTCCGCCATGGGGAATTTCACATAAACCGTGGTACAGGGATCATCCTGATACTCGATCTCCGCCTCTGCCAGAGCGGTCTCGTCCTTGGGGCACCAATACACGGGCTTCAGACCCTTGTAGATATAGCCCTTCCGGTACATTTCGCCGAAGACCTTGACCTCCTCCGCCTCAAAGTGCTTGTCCATGGTGCGGTAGGGATGCGCCCAGTCCCCCAGAATTCCCAGACGGCGGAAGCCCGCCATCTGACGCTGGATAAAGTCCTCGGCAAAGACCTGACAGGCGTCACGGAACTCCGTCACCGGCATGGTCTTATGGTTCAGCTTGTTCTTCTTGATAATGGCGGATTCAATGGGCATGCCGTGGTTGTCCCAGCCCGGGGTAAAGGGGGTATAATAGCCCCGCATGGCGTAGGAACGGACAATGAAGTCCTTCAGGGTCTTGTTCAGCGCATGACCCATATGGATATCGCCGTTGGAGAAGGGAGGGCCGTCATGGAGCACGAAGGCAGGCTTGCCCTTGTTCTTTTCCAGCAGCATGGAATAGACGTCGATCTTGTTCCAGTTTTCCAGCATTCCCGGCTCACGGGCGGGCAGACCCGCACGCATGGGGAAGTCGGTCTTGGGGGTGATGATGGTATTCTTGTAATCCATAATTTACATTTTCCTCCGTAAAAAATGAAAGTTTTCAAAAAAAGACACCTCTGTCCCGGTCAAGAGACAGAGGTGATTACTCTGCGGTACCACTCTTGTTCCCTGCTTCCGCAGGGCACTCGAAACGCTGTAACGGGCGTGAACCGTTCTGCCCTACTCAATTCAGGCAGACGCTCCGGGGTGATCTTCGTCACAGGCCGCTGCTGCCTCCCATCTGCCGGCAGCTTTCTGAAAAACGGCGACTGTCCTACTCGTCCCCATCAACGCAGTCATATGTCAGGGAAGCCGCAGTGCGGACTTCCTCAGTTGTTATCGTAGTTCCGGCCGAAGCGCAGCTCGTTGAGCAGCTTCTGCTTGGCGGGAGACAGCTCCCCATGGAGGGTATCCGTCATGGGATCGGCAGGCTTGATCTCCTTGGCGGGGCCACGCTCTGCCTCTGCAATGGCGGCTTCCACCTGAGCGCCGATCTCTTCAATAAAGGCGTCCGCCTTTTCCACCGGAGAGGGCTCGGAAGGCTCCTTGTCAAAATCAAAAATCCGGTTTGCAGGCTCCTCCTGCTTCACGGGTTTCTTCGGCAGCTCCGCATTACGCAGCTCCTCCATCAGCTCCAGCTGACGCTTCAGGCGCTTTTCCATGCTGTCAATAAACTTTGCGGTCGCCTCCTGCGCCACCTCCAGACGCTCCTTCTCCGCATCCACCAGAGAATCCACATTCTGGGTCTTGGCGTCGGCGGTTTCCTGAGCCTCCCGGAGCATCCGGGCGCACTTCTTCTCCGCTTCCTTCACCATATCGTCGCAGGTTTTCTGGGCAGCGAGAATCGCAGACTGCATGGAGGCCTCCTGACGGCGGTATTCCTCCAGCTTTTCCACGAGAATCCGCATTTTGCTCTTCAGTATGGAATTTTCCTTGTACAGGGTCACATAGTCCTGCGTCAGCGGTTCCAGCAGGTCGTCTACGGAACTCATATCATAGCCGCCGAACCGAACCTTCTCAAAACTGATCTCCTGAAGTTGCTGGGGTGTCAGCATAATGCTCAGCTCCTATCTATAAATTTTAGAAATACAGACCGCTGGATTCCAGTTCCTCTTCCAGATTGCCGGTAACCTCCACATAGGGAGGCGTAATCAGATAAGTAGAACGGGCCACCTTCTTGATCTTGCCGTCCAGCGCATAGGCGCAGCCGCACAGGAAGTCTACCAGACGGCGGGCGACGTCCTTGTTGGTGGATTCCAGATTGAGCACCACAGCCCTTCTGTCCCGGAGATAGTCCGCCACATCAGAAGCCTGATCAAAGCAGTCGGGCTTGACCAGCATCACCTGAAGCTGGGCGTTGGCGCCCAGGTTTACCACACGGCTGGCACCGGTGCCGGAGGCAAAGCCGGTGGAGGCAGTGGAACGGGGCGCAGACTCAAAGGCAGGCTCTCTGCGGCCAAAGCCGCGGCGGGAAGCCGGAGCCTCCGCTTCCGCTTCCGGCTCGTCGTCCATCATTTCATCGTCGTCATAATCATCATAATCGTCTTCCTGATCGGAATAGGGGTGGGTCAATTTTCTGAGTTCATCCATCAATCCCATGGTGTACTTCCTCCATCTATGTAACTTCGTTTTATTTGGTATAGTTACGGGCGCCGAAAATTGCTGTGCCAACACGAATCATCGTGCTGCCGCAGGCGATTGCGTCCTCAAAGTCATCCGTCATACCCATCGACAGAAAATCCATATTAATATTATGATAGTTTTTTGTCATTATGTCAACAGCAATTCTTTGAATTTGTGTAAAAAATCTACAATTATCCCCTGATTTTTCCGAAATTGGTGGAATTGCCATAAGACCCCGCAGGCGGCAATGGGGAAAGTCCTCCATCTGGGCGGCGATTTGGGGAATTTCCTCGGGGGTAAAGCCGGATTTGCTCTCCTCCCCGCCGATGTTGATCTCCAGCAGAATATCCTGGACGATGCCCTGTCTGGCCGCTTCCTTCTCGATGCACTTCAGCAGCTCCAGCCGGTCCACAGACTGGATCAGCTCCACCTTGCCCACCACCTGCTTGACCTTGTTGGTCTGCAGATGACCGATAAAGTGGACGGGCTTGCCCGCATAGGCATTTTCCGCCAGCTTGGCGGTCAGCTCCTGCACCCGGTTTTCCCCGCAGCAGTCAATATCTCCCGCCACCGCTTCCTTCACCCGGTCCGCGTCGTTCATCTTGGTGGCGGCACAAAGCTGAATTTCCCCGGGGTCTCTCCCCGCCTTCCGCGCCGCCTCATTCATTCTCTGCCGTATGGCCGCAATGTTTTCTCTGATCATTGGATTACCTTCCCGTCTGTTATTTCCTCCGCCGTGATGATCATTTCATCCTTCGGCCAGAGATGGTCTGTATCGCTGCTGTCCCATACCACCAGATAGTCCTCTCCGTACTCGCAGAGAATCTCCACCGGCTTCCAGTCCGCCCGGGGGCCTTCCAGCACATAGACGCCGGTCTCCCCGTCCTTATGGTACAGCGCTTTTTTCGGCACCCGCAGTCCCTCGGTGGTTCCGAACACAAGGTTCGCCGACTGGCGGCGCAGTGCCGTGACATTCTGCATTTTTCTGTCGCAGGAAAGCACCAGAAGACGGGTATCGCCTTCCTCTTCGCCAATGCGCTCAATGGTCATGCGAAGCTCCTGCAACTCCTCATGGGCGAAGCTCACATCCAGCCGGTCGCCCTTTTCATACCCCTTCATCCGTTCCGCCGGCACCTCTGTGACAAAGTACCAGGTCTGGCCGGTCACCAGCCGCCCGATGGCAGCCTCCGGGATCACCCCGGTCTGCTGTTCCAGGGTGCGAAACTCCGCCAAGGACAGCTCCTTCAGGGTGGAAGGGGTGAGGATTTCCTCATATCCGTCGGTAAGACCGGAAAAATATCCCGGTTTTGCCGCTATGATCGGGGTATTATCCGTGGCGGTCTGGATCAGCAAGGCGGAAATCTGCTGGTCAATGCTGTCCAACCGTTCCTGTATCCGTTCCGAATCGTCTCCCGTGACGCAGCGGCGCAAAATCAGAGGCTGAAGCTGCGACGCCACCGTGCCCATGGATTCAAACCGCTGATAGGCGGTCTGGCCGGACAGATCAATGATCAACTGGGAAATCCGGCCGTCAATCACCCCGGCTCCGGCGCTGTCAAAGCCCGCTGCCGCCAGCGCCAGTTGATCCCTCTGTTTTTGCAGAGCGTACAGTTCTTCCCTTCTGGAACGGGCCTCTCCGGATTCGTAGCAGGTGGCAACCACCTGTCCGCCCCCCACCCGCTGCCCCTCGGTCAGCTCCGTGACCACGATGGGCATGGGACTGACCAGGTATTCCTCCGGACGCACCACAAAGCCGGAAACGGTAATCCCGTCGCCGACTTCGCAGTAGACAGCCATTTCCAGAGCGTAGGCGCTGCCGCTGTCCAGAAACAGCGAGCAGACCAGATACGCCCCAAGCAGGACTGCCAGCAGTATGGAGATGAACTTTAAGTAGAAATCACCCTGTTTTTTCATTGCATACTCCTCTGCCGGAGGCAGAACGGAGGTTACAGGGAAAACCGCACCGGCTGCAGGGGAACCAGCGTAGAAATTGCGTGCTTGTAGATCATCTGCTGCTTTCCCTCAGAGCTGAGAATCACCACAAAATTGTCGAAGCCTGTGACGATTCCCTTCATCTGAAAGCCGTTCATCAGGAACATGGTTACGGGGGTGTGCTCCCTGCGCACCTCGTTCAGGATCATATCCTGCAAATTTTCTGTGTTTGCCATTTTGGTACCTCATTTCTTTTGTGTTTTGGGATACCTCTATTGTAGCGAAACACGGTGTCGAATAAAGCTGGAGACCGTCGAGGGGGCTGAAAAATTTGATACGCCCCTTAAATCAGCGCCTCCGCCTGAGAAAGAATCTCAGAAAACCTTGGCTCGTCCGGATGCATAATCCAGGAGATCTCCGGATTTCGCCGGAACCAGGTTCGCTGCCGCTTGGCATAGCGGCGGGAGCCCTGCTGAATCATCTCCTTTGCATGCTCCAGCGTGTCCTCTCCCCGGAGGAAGGCGGTCAGCTCCTTGTAGCCGATGGCCTGCATGGCGGTGCAGTGAGGGGAGATTCCGGCGTCAAGCAGGCCTTTGACCTCCTCCACCAGCCCCTGCTCCAGCATCTCCTCCACCCGGCGGTTGATCCGCCCGTAGAGGGCAGATCGGTTTACATAATCCAGCCCGATCCAGATGGGACGGTATTTGGGCGGCTGCTGCCGGGTCTCCAGATTGTGCTGAGTCAGGGTTTTTCCCGTTTCCAGATAGACCTCCAGGGCACGGATGACCCGCTTTTCATTGGAGGGATGGATTCGTTCAGCGGATTCCGGGTCGACCCTGCGGAGCTGTTCCATGAGGACTTCAATTCCCTGCTCCGCCGCCAGCCGGGTCAGCTCCTCCCGCCTCCCCGTCTGGGGACGGGAGGCAAATTCCCGTCCGGCAATGAGGGAATCCACATACAGGCCGGTGCCGCCCACGATGATCACCGGTTTCCCCCGGTGAAGAATCTCCTGCACGCAGCGATCCCCGTCCCGGACATACTGCCCCACGGCGTAGTCCTGTCCCGGATCGAGAATGTCGATCATATGGTGGGGAATGCCCTCCATTTCCTCCACGGTGGGCTTTGCGGTGCCGATGTCCATGCCCCGATAGAGCTGCATGGAGTCGCAGGAGACAATTTCCGCCCCCAGCTTCCGGGCAAGGGCAACGGACAGTCTGGTTTTCCCGGAGGCCGTCGGCCCTACGATACAAATAATCCTGTCCATCTCAAGCCCTCTTGAACTGGCGCTCCAGTTGGGAGGCGGTCAGCTCTACGCAGATGGGTCTTCCGTGGGGACAGTATTTCAGGTCGCTGCGGGACAGCACCTCCCGCACCAGCGCCTCCCGTTCCTTTTCATCGGTGTGCCAGCCCCCCTTGATTGCCGCCTTACAGGCGATGGTGTGCAGGAGCTGATCCCGCAGAGCTGCAGGCTCCAGACGTTTGCCCGCCTTCAGGTCGGAGGCAAGCTGATTCAGAATACTTTCCGCCGCCTCCGGGTCGATCTCCCCGGGAATCTGCCGTATGGCAAGGGTGCCGCCGCCGTAATCCGAAATTTCGAAGCCGCAGTCTCTCAGCAGGTCCCCGTTTTCCAGCAGCACCGCGGCTTCCTCCCGCTCCGGCTCGCAGAGAATGGGCGTCAGCAGAAGCTGTCCCATGACAGGCTCATTTTTCCTGCGGAATTTTTCAAACAGAATCCGCTCATGGGCGGCGTGCTTGTCAATCAGCAGGACGGTTTTTCCCTGTTCTACAATAATATAGGTGTTCAGAACCTCTCCCACAATGCGGTAGTCCTGGGTTTCCAGCGCTATGGTCTCCTGCTCCGGCGCTTTCTCCGCCTTGGGCGGCTGGGGTTTGGGCGGAGCAGGGGCAGGTTTTGGTTTCTCCACAGGCTGCATGACGGTCTGAAAGGCCTTGAAATCCTCCGCCGTCATGGTTTGGAAAAAGTCCTGTTTTGGCTTCTGGATTCCGGTTCTTTGTACCGGCGGCGTCTGCTCAAGCTGGCGCTGAATGGGCATGGGAGACGCCACCTTTGCTGCCGGCTGGGACACAGCGGGTTTTTCTCCGGGCAGCTTCATGGCCACACGGCCGGAGGCCGTATCCAGCGCCCCCTGCACCCCGTAACGGATGCAGTCGAACAAATCCCGCTCGTTGATAAATTTCACTTCCGTCTTCGCCGGGTGAACATTCACGTCCACCAGATGCTCCGGCAGGCGGAGATGGAGGACGCAGGAGGGGAACCGCCCCGCCAGCAATTGATTTCGGTAGGCTTCCTCCAAGGCCGCCGTCATGGTTTTGGAGCGGACGTGGCGGCCGTTGACAAAGAACAACTGATTGGAACGGTTGCCCCGGGTGACAGAGGGCTTGGTCACATAGCCCGACAGGGCATATTTGTCCCAATGGCTGTTGACCTCCACCATTTCCCTGGCAAGCTGCCGGCCGAAAATGGCGGACACCGCACTGAGGAGCTTCCCGTCGCCGGGGGTTTGAAGCTGTTCCCTGCCGTCCTTCATGACCCGGATGGAAACCTCCGGGTGGGCAATGGCAAGGCGCTCCACCGCCGCAATCAGGGCAGAGCCTTCCACCGTATCCTGCTTCATAAACTTCATTCTGGCAGGCGTGTTATAGAACAAATCCCGGACGATGATGGTCGTTCCGTCGGGACAGCCCGCGCTCTCCCGCTCCGTCACCACGCCGGCGTCCAGATGGAGGCTGGTTCCCAGGGCGCCTTCCGCTGTTTTGGTCATCAGATCGATTTTTGACACGGCGGAAATCGCCGCCAGAGCCTCCCCCCGGAAGCCCAGGGTATGAATGGCCTCCAGATCGGAAGCCTGCCGCAGCTTGCTGGTGGCATGGCGCAGGAAGGCGGTTTCCGCATCCTGCGCCTCCATGCCGCAGCCGTCATCCGTTACCCGGAGGAAGGTCATGCCGCCGTTTTTCAGTTCTACGGTAATATGCTTCGCCCCCGCGTCAATGGCGTTTTCCACCAGCTCCTTTGCGGCGCTGGCAGGCCGCTCCACCACCTCGCCGGCGGCGATCAGATCCGCCACGTGGGGCGAAAGCTGTTGAATTTTCGGCATGGTCTGCCTCCTTCCTTACACCATTTTTTTCAGTTCATACAGGGCGTTCATGGCCTCGATGGGGGTCATGGTCTCCACCGCCATATGTTCCAGCTTCTTCCGCAGGGCGTCATTCTCCATGGAAGTGATGGAAATCTGGTCATCCGCCGCCACCCGCACCGTCCGCACAGGAGCGCCGTTTTCCAGCGCCTTCAAAAGCTCTCTGGCTCTGGAAATTACCTTCTCCGGCAGACCTGCCAGCTTGGCAACCTCCACGCCGTAGGAATCATCCGCGGCACCGGGGACAATCTTCCGCAGGAAGACAATCTCCCCGCCCCGCTTCTTCACGGCAATATTATAATTCTTCACGCCGCTCAGCTCGGCTTCAATGTCCGTCAGCTCGTGATAGTGGGTGGCAAACAGGGTTTTGGCCCCCAGCCGCCGCTGATCCGCCGCGTATTCCAGCACCGCCCGGGCAATGGCCATGCCGTCAAAGGTGGACGTGCCTCTGCCGATCTCATCTAAAATTAACAGGCTTCGGGAGGTGGCATGGGTGAGAATTTCCGCCACCTCGGACATCTCCACCATAAAGGTGGACTTGCCCATGGACAGGTCATCGGAAGCGCCGATTCTGGTGAAAATCCGGTCTACGATGCCAATGTGGGCGCTTTTGGCAGGGACAAAGCAGCCGATCTGCGCCATGAGGACGATCAGCGCCACCTGACGCATATAGGTGGATTTGCCCGCCATGTTGGGGCCGGTGATAATGGCGGAGCGGTTGTTCTCGCAGTCCAGTAAGGTGTCGTTCGGGACAAAGAGGCTGTCCTTTAGCACCTGCTCCACCACGGGGTGCCTGCCGTCCTTGATGCGGATCTCGTCGGAATGATCCACCTCCGGCTTGCAGTAGTGATGCTTCACCGCCAGCGCCGCAAAATTGACGATCACGTCCAGACAGGCCACCGCTCTGGCGGTTCGCTGCACCCGCTCCGCCTGGTCGGCAAGATAAGTCCGCACCTTGACAAAGAGATCATACTCCATGGCGGTGGAACGATCCCTGGCGGTGAGGATGGTGTTTTCCAGCTCCTTCAGCTCCGGGGTAATGTACCGCTCCCCATTGGTCAGGGTCTGCTTCCGGATGTAATGCTCCGGAACCTGATCCGTCTGCCCCTTGGACACCTCAATATAATAACCGAAGACCCGGTTATAGCCCACCCGGAGATTCTTGATCCCGGTCTTTTCTTTTTCCTCCGCCTCGATCCGGGCGAGGGTTCCCTTGCCGCCGGAGAGGATGTCCCGCAGATCATCCAGCTCCTGACAGTAGCCGGGACGGATCAGTCCCCCCTCCCGGACGGTAAAGGGAGGCTCGTCCACAATGGCAGAGGACACCAATTGGTGTACATCCGTCAGGTCGTCAATTTCCTCCCGCAAAATGCCGAACAGAGGCGCCTTCAGCTCCGCAAAGGCCGCCTTCAGGTCTGCCAGAGGCTCGCAGCCGTTTCTCAGCGCCACCAAATCCCGGCCGTTTGCCGCTCCGGTGACAATCCGCGCCATCACCCGCTCCAGATCGGAGATATTCCGCAGAAGCTCCTGCAGGTTTTCCCGTTCCAGGGTCAGCCCGGTCAATTCTTCCACGGCGCTGAGCCGCTGGTTGATGGCTTTGGGCTGGAGCAGGGGCTTTTCCACCCAGGAGCGGAGCATTCTGCTGCCCATGGCGGTTTTGGTCTTGTCCAAAACCCACAGCAGGCTCCCCCGCTTCTCTCCGCCGCGGAGAGTTTCCGTCAACTCCAGATTCCGCCGGGCAGTCAAGTCCAGCTCCAAAAATCTGCCGCTGACATAATATTCAAAATTTCTCACATGGGTCAGGCTGACCTTTTGCAGCTCCCGCAAGGTTCGCAGCAGGCCGCCGGCGCTGCGCCAGACCTGACTCTGCCCCTGAATTTTCAGCTCTTCCAAAGATTTTCCAAACTGCTTGGTCACAATTTGGGCGGTTTCCTCCGGTTCAAACAGCTCCGGTGCGCCAACCTCCGCGCAGCAGCTCAGCCGGGACTGCAAAGCCTCTTTCAAGACCTCGTTATCAATGGCGCTGCCCCCCCGCAGGACTTCCGACGGCATAAACCGCCCCAATTCGGAGATCACATGATCCATGGCCTGAGCGCCCTCGGCATAGGTTGCGTAAAACGCTCCGGTGGACACGTCGCAGAAGCTCACGCCGTAGCCCTCATTTTCTCCGAAAACGCAGGCGAAGTAGTTGTTCCGACTCTCGTCCAGCATGGAGCTTTCCACCACGGTGCCGGGCGTCACAATTCTGGTAATATCCCGCTTCACCAGCCCCTTGGCCAGGGCCGGGTCCTCCATCTGCTCGCAGATGGCAACCTTGTAGCCCCGCTGCACCAGCCGGGCGATATAGCTCTCGGCGCTGTGATAGGGCACGCCGCACATGGGCGTCTGCTCCGACTTCTCCTTCCCCCGATCCCGGGTGGTCAGGGTCAAGTCCAGTTCCCTGGAGGCCAGCTTGGCATCCTCGGAAAACATTTCATAAAAGTCTCCCAGACGGAAAAACAGAATGCAGTCGGGATGCTGTTCCTTTATTTCAAGGTATTGCCGCATCATGGGTGTTAATTCAGCCATGTCACGATCTCCCTTTCTCTCTTATTTCAGTTCGCCCACCAGACTCCAGGTGGTGCAATCGGTGACGGTCACATCCACAAACGCACCGATCAGGCAGTCCGCCCCGGCAAACCGCACCAGCCGCCCGCCGTCGGTGCGGGAGGTCAGCAGGTCGCCGTCCCTGCCGTCTACCAGCACCTTCACCGTCTTGCCGATATACTCCCGATGCTTTTCCTCGGAAATCCGATTCTGCACCGCCAACAGCCGGTCAAACCGGCGGTTTTTGTCCGCTTTGGTAAAGGGATCTTCCATTTTTGCCGCAGGGGTTCCCCCTCTGGGGGAGAAAATAAAGGTGAAGAGGGCGTCATACCGCACCCGTTCAATCAGCTTCACCGTATCCTCAAATTCCTCCTCCGTCTCCCCGGGGAAGCCCACGATCACGTCGCTGGTCAGCACCAGGTCAGGCATGAGCTTTTTGCCGTAGTCCACCAGCTCCAGATACTGTCTGCTGTCATAGTGGCGGTTCATGGCCTTCAGCACCCGGTCGTTGCCGGACTGGAAGGGCAGATGGAACTGCTTGCAGATTTTGGGATATTTGGCAATGGTGTCAAACAGCTTGAAGCTGGCGTCCTTGGGATGGGAGGTCATGAAGCGGAGACGGAAGTCTCCGGGCATCTGGGCGATTTCCGCCATGAGGTCGGCAAAGTCCACCCCCAGCCCCAAATCCTTTCCGTAGGAGTTGACGTTCTGCCCCAGCAGGGTAATTTCCTTATACCCCTGCGCGATCAGCTCTCTGCACTCGGCGTAAATATCCTCCGGACGGCGGGATCGCTCCCGGCCCCGGACATAGGGGACGATGCAGTAGGAGCAGAAATTATTGCAGCCGTACATAATGGACACCCAGGCCTTGAGCTTGCTGGTGCGGGAGACGGGAATGCCCTCCGCAATGGAGCCCGCGCTGTCCTCCACGGCAAAGACCCGCTTTTTGCCCTTGAGAACCCGGAGCAGCAATTCGGGAAATTCATGGAGATGGTGGGTGGAGAAGACGCCGTCCACATGGGGATAGGACTTCTTCACCCGGTCGGACACGGCGCTCTGCCCCATCATGCAGCCGCAGAGGAAAATTTTCTGCCGGGGATGGCGGCGCTTGGTATGCACCAGGGCGCCCACATTGCCAAACACCCGCTGCTCCGCGTGCTCCCGGATGGCGCAGGTGTTCAGGACGATGACATCCGCCCCCTCCTCCGTATCCGTCAGGCCGTAGCCGGAGGCCTCCAGCATCCCCCGAATCCGCTCGGAGTCCGCCTCATTCTGCTGACAGCCGTAGGTATCTACAAAGGCAACCGGGGTAATCCCCTGTGCCTGCCAATATTCTTTGATCTCGTTGCACAGCTCTGCCTGACGGCGCAGCTCCTCCTGAGAAATCACGGTGGTTTTTGTATTCAAGACAGTTTCCTCCGACAGAGTTTATTATGATATTTTAACATTTTCCCAGAAATTTTTCAAGTACGCAAAGGAAAAAACGCCCTCTTGAAAAAGAGAAGGGTTTGCGCTATACTGGACAAAAAAACAAGTCGAATTTTTGGCAAAAAGAGGGAAACCCATGACCAAAAACATTTTACGCCTTACACTCTCCGCCGGTCTGCTCCTGCTCACCGGCGTGATGGTTCTCCTGGCCAACTACATAAATCCTGTGATTTTTTCCTTTTATCCGGGGCTGTCCCGGGGAGCCATCAAAATTTTGGCGGGAATGACCTCTGTTTTTCCCGTGCCCCTGTGGGAGCTCCTCCTGATCGCCGGAGTTCTGTGGTTCCTGATCTCTCTGATCCGTGCCATCATCCGCAAAGCCTTCCTCCGCTGGGTCACCGGGGTTCTGCTGGTGGTCTGTATCGGCGTCACCGCCTTTGTGGGGCTGTGGGGGCTGAACTATTACGCTCCCCCCATGCAGGAGCGTCTGGGTCTGACCCACCGGCAGTACACCCGGGAGGAATTGCTTCAGGCTGCTGCCTATTACCGGGACAAGGTCAACGAAACCGCCGCTTCCCTCCGGCGGAACCCTGACGGCACCATGGCAGACTGCGACTTCCGTGAATTATCCAACGCCGCCGGAGAGGGCTACGAGGTTCTCGCCCAGACCATGGACTGCTTCGACGGCTCCACCGTTGGGGTGAAGAAGCTGCTGTCCAGTCCCCTCATGGGCAAGCTGGGCACCACCGGGGTCTTCCTCTGCCTTACGGGGGAAAGCTGCGTCAGCACCACGACTTATACCGCAAGCCTTCCCTTCACCATGTGCCATGAGATCGGGCACCGCATGGCCTTCGCCCGGGAGGACGAGGCGAATTTCGCCGCGTTTCTCGCCTGCAGCGCCAGTTCCCGTCCCGAATTTCTCTATTCCGGCTACTATCAGGCCTTCCGCTACTGCTACAACTCCCTGTGCAGGATCGACGCCGCCGCGGCGGGAGAGCTGTGGCAGAGTCTGTCCCCTCTGGTGCAGGCGGATTACGCCGCCGCCACCCGGCATTACAACGAATTGGAAGAAAAAAAGGTCAGTCAGGTCACCGACAAGGTTTACGATACCTATTTAAAGAGCTTCTCCGTGGAAAGCGGCATTCAGTCCTACGGTGAGGTCACCGATTTATTACTTGCCTGGTATTTTGACCGGCTTCAGAATTGAGGGTTTTTCTATGAAACAGCGTTCCGCAACCGTCCCCTATATGTTCATGCAGGCCTCTCTTTGGGCCATTTTCGGTTTTCTCTTTTCCTACGCCAATCCCTATTTCACGGAAAAGCTGCAGCTTTCCGACACCGCCGCCGGTTGGATTCTCTGCCTTGCCACCGGCCTTGCCTGCCTGCTCCAGCCGATCCTGACCTCCGTTGCGGACCGCACCCGCTGGAACGTCCGCAGACTCCTGATTTTCAGCGCCGGTGTCACGGGGATCAGTTGTCTTCTGACCCTGCTGCCGGTTTTCTCCGTTACCGCCTGTATGCTGCTCTTTGCTCTGGCCTGCACGGGCTTGCAGGTTCTGCCCGGCTTCGCCAATGCCCTGGGCATGGAAGGCATCCGCAGCGGTCAGAAAATCAATTTCGGTCTTGCCCGGGGACTTGGCTCCGTCTGTTTCGGTCTGTCTGCCAGACTGGCCGATCCCCTGATCTCCCGCATGGGCATGGACGGAGTGGCTCTGGCGGGGGGCGTCACCGCCCTGGTCTTTTTGGCGTCTGTGGTATGGATGCCCGCCGGTCAGCGGCTGACCACGCAGGCTCAGGAGGAAGCGCCCTCCGGTGCGGGAGAATTTTTCCGCACCCACAAACGGTTTACCCTTCTGCTGGTGGCTGCCGTCCTCCTGTATATCGGTCATAACGTTCTGAGCAACTGTATGTTCCGCATCGCCCAGAGCAAGGCCAACCCCGGAGAAAGCGCCACCGCCATTCAGGGCACCGCTCTGATGATTGCCGCCGTGGTGGAAATTCCCGCCATGTTCTCCTTTGTCCGGCTGGTGCGGAAGGTGCGGTGCGACAGCCTTTTGAAACTTTCCTGTATTTTTATGCTGGTTCGCATCGTGCTGTCTCTGGTTCTCCCCGGAAGTCTGGGTCTGTACGCCGCCCAGTTGTCCCAGATGCTGGGCTACGCCCTCTTCGCCGTCTGCTCCGTGTACTACGCCGGGTCTGTTATCCCAAAGCGAAACGTTGTCAAAGGACAGACCTATCTGGGTCTGACCAACACCCTGGGAAGCCTCTTTGCCTACGCCCTGGGCGGCTCCCTCATCGACGCCGTAGGCGTGGAGTCCATGCTTCTGGTCTGCTCCCTCATCTCCGTCGTGGGCGTTGTCCTGGTATTTTTCTCCATCCAACGGGTCGACCAAACCGTAGGCGCATAAAAAACAGCGATGTCTCCCCATGAGAGACATCGCTGTTTCTTATCGAATGACCAGTTGGCCGTTTTCCACATCCACGGTAACCGTGGTATTGGGGGAGATCGCGCCCTCCACGATCTTTCGGGCAAGGAGGGTTTCCACCGTATGCTGCAGGTACCGGCGGAGCGGTCTCGCACCGTACTGAGGATCGTAGGCTTCCTCAATGACAAAGGCTCTGGCCGCAGGCGTCAGCTCGCAGCGAAGCTGCTTTTCCTCCAGACGGTGGTTCAGCTCCTTCATCTGAAGCTCCACAATTCCGGACACATTTTCTCTGGACAGGGGCTTATAGAAGATGATTTCATCCAATCTGTTCAAAAATTCCGGACGGAAGGAGCGGCGCAGCAGCGCCTCTACCTGGGC
Organism: Oscillospiraceae bacterium; assembly: GCA_016302015.1. The sequence continues at coordinate 24,070 of JAEDOJ010000002.1, forward strand.
TCTGGCCTCCGGGAGAATCTCTCCCTTGTGGTCGATGCCGTCCAACAGGTATTCCGAACCCAGATTGGAGGTCAGAATCAGGATGGTATTCTTGAAATCCACCGTTCTGCCCTGAGAGTCGGTAATTCTTCCGTCATCCAGCACCTG
>JAEDOJ010000096.1 GCA_016302015.1 Oscillospiraceae bacterium
GAACGATCAACGGCCTCTCCCTCCTTTGCACAAACTCATACCTATTATAAACGAAAGCGGGGATTTTTACAAGACTGAGCCTCTTTACTTTTTTGCTTTTCTGTGGTATTCTTGCAATAATTGGTATAAGGAGAGTCTTGCGATGAAGCTAATAAGGGAACTGTTTTATATCTTTCCGCTGAAGCAGCGCCTGCAGTTTGCGGGTCTGTTCCTCCTGCAGATGGTGGAAACCGCAATTGATTTTTTCGGCGTTGCTCTGATCCTTCCCTTTGTCAATGTGCTGGTCAGCACCGATAGCCTGAATACATCCTGGTGGTTTCAGCTGATCACAAGACTTATTGGAAGCACGAAGGTCAGCTCCGTGCTGCTGTTTCTGACCCTGTTGATGATGGGTGCGTTTCTTCTGAAAAACCTGTTTGTCCTGTATCTGATCAATCTGAGAGTCCGCTTCCTGGGCAGCAACCAGATCAAAATGGGCTCCAGAATGATCCGCTGCTATATGCACAAGCCCTACACCTTCCACCTGCAGCGCAACACCTCCGAAATCATCCGGAACATCAACGGTGACGTGGGCGGCTCCTTTGCGGTGATTTCCAGCATTTTCGGACTGATTTCCGACGTACTGATCGTCTCCGTCCTCACCGTCTACCTCTTTGCGGTGGATTTTGTAATGACCGTGGGCATCCTTGCGGCGCTGGCGGTGTGCAGCGCCCTGTATTTCCTTGTGGTGCGGAAAAAAATCCGCTCCATCGGCCAGAAGGGACGGGAGGTCTCCGCCAAAAAGTATAAGGCGATCCAGCAGTCCATGGGGGGCATCAAGGAAGTCAAGATCATGGGGCGGGAGGAATATTTTGCCGACGTCTACAACCGTGCCGGCACGGAGGCCGTGAATCTCAACCGGAAATATTCCATCATCTGCGCCCTTCCCAACATCCTGATCGAAACCCTGTGTATTTGCGTGATTCTGAGCATTATTGCCTATAAAATCTACTGCGGGGAGAATCTGGCGGACATCATTCCCGGCCTGTCCGCCTTCGCCATCGCAGCCCTCCGGCTGATGCCCCGGGCAAGCAGCATCAACGGCAATATCAACTCGATTACATATAATAAGCCCTCTCTGGAGGCCCTCTATGAAGACCTGCAGGACTCGAAACGGGACGAGGAGGAACGGGCCAGGGAGATTGAACGGAAGCGTAAGGAGCGCAAAGAGGTTGCCGTGGGAGAGGAGCGGAATATTTTTGTCCGGGGCATTTCCTACACCTATCCCGGCAAAACGGAGGCGGTGCTGAAAAACGTGGATCTGACGGTAAGGGCCGGAGAATCCGTGGGCATCATCGGTGTCACCGGCGCGGGGAAAACCACCCTGGTGGATGTGATTCTGGGTCTGCTGAAGCCGGACAGCGGCACGGTGTGCTACGGCAGGCTGGACATCCATGAGGACTATGCCAAATGGCAGGAGCATATCGGCTATATTCCCCAGAACATCTATCTGGTGGACGATTCCATCCGAAATAACGTGGCGCTGGGGCTGGATACGGAGGAAATCAACGACGAAGCCGTGTGGGCAGCTCTGGAAAGCGCACAGATCGCGGACTTTGTCCGTTCTCTGGAGGAGGGCCTGGACACCGTCATCGGCGAACGGGGCGTGCGGATTTCCGGCGGACAGCGGCAGCGCATCGGTATCGCCCGGGCGCTGTATTATGACCCGGAGATTCTCTTCTTTGACGAGGCCACCTCCGCTCTGGACAACGAGACGGAGGCGGCGCTGATGAAGTCGATCAATGCCCTGGGCGGGAAAAAGACCATGATCATTGTGGCCCACCGCCTGACCACCCTGACCGGCTGTGACCGGATCTTCAAGGTGGAGGACGGCAGGGTAGAGGAAACGGAGTTGAACATCTGATGGAGATATTTATCAGCGGGTATTGCAGAGCCATGGACGGAGCGAGAACCGTCATGGCGGACACCGAGGACGGGTATGCGGACTGCGCCTGGCCGGAGTGCGTCCACTGCCCCCAGTGTACGGTGGCGGCGGAGATTCAGAAGCGGATGGCTGCGGAAGAGCCAGAATAGGGCGTTCTTCGGCGCAAGACGGCAGGTTCCCTGGGAATCATGAAAATTTTTGAAAAATTTTCGTCAAAAGGGGCAAAAATGATTGACAATTTTCGTTGATTCTGCTATAATCCGAAATTGCGTGAGCATAGATTCTGGCAAGGCCGGAGGGAAAGAAAAGTGCTTGAGGAATTAAAAACCCCCAATAAGCTGGTGGGCATCAAGCAGCTTCGCAAGGCGCTGGAAGCAGGCGGCGTGAAGAAGGTTTTCATTGCGGAAAACGCCGATCCGTACCTGACAGCGCCCCTGGAAGACCGGTGTATCGCTCTCATGATTCCTGTTGAGCCGGTGCCCACCATGAAGCAGCTTGGCACAGCCTGCGGAATCTCCGTACCGGCGGCCGTTGCGGCAATTCTGTAATTTTTGTATCCAACGGAATATTTTCGGATATTTCGGGATAATATATACGCTGAGCAACTCAGCGCATTACGAAAGAAAGGAGAACATCATGCCTACTTTTAATCAGTTGGTCAGAAAAGGAAGACAACAGAGCACTTACAAGTCCACGGCTCCTGCCCTGCAGAAGGGTCTGAACACCCTGAAGAACCGTGCTACCGACCTGTCTTCTCCCCAGAAGAGAGGCGTCTGCACCGCAGTTCGTACCACCACCCCCAAGAAGCCGAACTCCGCACTTCGTAAGATCGCCCGTGTCCGCCTGACAAACGGCTACGAGGTTTCCGCCTACATCCCCGGTGTGGGCCATAACCTGCAGGAGCACAGCGTTGTCCTGATTCGCGGCGGCCGTGTCAAGGACCTCCCCGGCGTCCGTTACCACATCATCCGTGGTACTCTGGATACGCAGGGCGTTCAGGGTCGTATGCAGAGCCGTTCCAAGTACGGTCAGAAGCGCCCCAAGGCCAAGAAGAAGTAATTAAGAGTTCAAACGCCTTATTGCAAGGCACCGCCTTGCCATGCGTTTTTTATATGATGTTTTATTATATGGGAAACCTTTGGCAGGCACCAAAACGGTAGGATCAGCCTATCGAAGTACCTATGAAATCATTTTATGAAGGAGGGAAGCAAAGTGCCCAGAAGAGGTAATGTTCCCAAGAGAGAGGTCCTTCCGGATCCTGTCTACAAGTCCACTCTGGTAACTAAGCTCGTGAACAGCGTCATGCTGGACGGTAAGAAGGGTGTTGCCCAGAGAGTCGTCTATGGCGCTTTTGAAATCGTCGAACAGAAGACCGGCAAGAACGGTCTCGATGCATTCCAGCAGGCAATGGAAAACATCATGCCTTCCCTGGAAATCAAGTCCCGCCGTGTCGGCGGCGCAACCTACCAGGTTCCTCTGGAGGTTCGTCCCGAACGTCGCCAGACCCTCGGCCTGCGTTGGCTGACGGCCTATTCCCGCAAGCGCAGCGAAAAGACCATGAAGGAACGTCTCGCAGGCGAGATCATGGATGCTTGCAACAATACCGGCGCTTCCGTCAAGAAGCGTGAGGATACTCATAAGATGGCAGAAGCCAACAAGGCCTTCTCCCATTTCCGCTGGTAATCGAAAAGGAGTTCCATTATGCCGAGAAAATATTCACTTGAGAATACAAGAAATATCGGTATTATGGCGCACATTGACGCAGGAAAAACCACAACCACTGAGCGTATTCTGTTCTATACCGGCCGCACCTATAAATTAGGCGAGACCCACGAGGGCAATGCGGTCATGGACTGGATGGAGCAGGAGCAGGAGCGTGGTATTACCATCACCTCCGCCGCTACCACCTGCTTCTGGCGTCATTGCCGAATCAACATCATCGACACGCCGGGTCACGTGGACTTCACCGTTGAGGTGGAGCGTTCCCTGCGTGTTCTGGATGGCGCTGTAACTGTGCTGTGTGCCAAGGGCGGCGTTGAGCCTCAGACGGAAACTGTCTGGCGTCAGGCCGACAAATACAATGTCCCCAGAATGGTCTATGTGAATAAGATGGACATTATGGGCGCCGATTTTTATAATGTTCTCAACATGATGTACGATCGGCTGAAGTGCAACGCTGTTCCGATTCAATTGCCAATCGGTGCGGAGGCTGAGTTCAAGGGCGTCGTTGACCTGATCAAAATGAAGGCCAATGTATTCTATGATGAGCTGGGCAAGGATGTCCGGGAGGAAGAAATTCCCGAGGACATGAAGGAGCTGGCTCAGGAGTACCATGAAAAGCTGTTGGAAGCGGTCTCTGACCAGGATGACGAGATCATGGAGCTGTATCTCATGGGAGAAGAGATCCCTGAGCAGAAGATCCGTGACGCCATCCGCAAAGCAACCATTGCTGTCCAGATGATTCCCGTCTGCTGCGGCACCTCTTATAAGAATAAGGGCGTGCAGGAGCTGCTGGATGCCATCGTGGACTTTATGCCCTCTCCTCTGGATAAGAAGGGCATTTCCGGTATCAATCCCAAGACCGACGAAGAGGACTTCCGTCCCGCAAGCGACGAAGCTCCCTTCTCCGCTCTGGCCTTCAAGATTGCTACCGACCCCTATGTTGGCAAGCTGTGCTTCTTCCGGGTCTATTCCGGTAAGATCGACAAGGGTACCACCGTACTCAATGCCAACAAAAACACCCGTGAACGTCTGGGGCGCATCCTGCAGATGCACGCAAATCACAGAGAAGATCTGGATACGGTCTACTCCGGCGATATTGCGGCGGTTGTGGGCGTGAAGAACACCACCACCGGCGATACCTTCTGCGATGAGAAGCATCCCATCGTTCTCGAGTCCATGGAATTCCCGGAGCCTGTTATCCGTGTTGCCATTGAGCCCAAGACCAAGGCCGGCCAGGAGAAGATGGGCATTGCCCTGATGAAGCTGGCGGAGGAGGATCCCACGTTCAAGACCTACACCGATACCGAAACCGGGCAGACCATCATCGCCGGTATGGGTGAGCTTCATCTGGAGATCATCGTGGACCGGCTCCTGCGGGAGTTCAAGGTTGAGGCAAATGTGGGCGCGCCTCAGGTCGCCTACAAGGAAACCGTTGTGGGTAACGCGGACGTGGATATGAAGTATTCCCGTCAGTCCGGCGGTAAGGGTCAGTACGGTCATGTCAAGATCAAGCTGGAGCCCAACGAATCCGGCAAGGGCTACGAATTCATCAATGCGGTTACCGGCGGCTCCATCCCCAAGGAATATATTCCCGCGGTGGATCAGGGCATCCAGGGCGCCATGACGGCAGGCGTGCTTGCCGGCTTCCCGGTTGTGGATGTGAAGGTCACCCTGTACGACGGCTCCTATCATGAGGTTGACTCCTCTGAGATGGCCTTTAAGATTGCCGGCTCCATGGCGTTCAAGGAAGCCTGCCGCAAGGCAAAGCCTGTGATCCTCGAGCCCATCATGAAGGTCAGCGTCGTGGTTCCTGATGACTACACCGGCGACGTGATCGGCGACATTTCTTCCCGCCGGGGCAACATTCTGGGCATGGTTCCCAGAAACGGCGCCACCCAGATCGACGCCAACGTTCCTCTTGCGAATATGTTCGGTTATGCCACCGATCTGAGAAGCAAAACCCAGGGACGAGGCCAGTATTCCATGGAACCCAGCCACTATATTGAGCTGCCGAAAAATATTCAGGCAGAAATCGTTGAAAAACGAGGCTCTTAATGAAAAAAATGCTTGCTATCCCATGAATTTTGGTGTATAGTACAAGCAAGTGGATAATTTTAACTTACCATTTAAAATCAATACAGGAGGATTTCTTTAATGGCAAAGCAGAAATTCGAAAGAAGTAAGCCCCATGTAAACATTGGCACCATCGGTCATATCGACCATGGCAAGACCACCCTGACTGCAGCTATCACCAAGTATCTGTCATTCCAGGGCAACGCCGCTTTCACCGACTATGCAAACATCGATAAGGCTCCCGAAGAGAAGGCACGTGGTATCACAATCAATACCGCTCACGTTGAGTACGAGACTGCGAACCGTCACTATGCTCACGTTGACTGCCCGGGTCACGCTGACTATATCAAGAACATGA
>JAEDOJ010000097.1 GCA_016302015.1 Oscillospiraceae bacterium
TCGGTGACGGTCTGGGTCTCGTAGCCGGTGATGTTGCCCTCTGCGTCGTACTTTTCCTTGGCGAACACCACATAAGGCTCCTCCCAGCCCTCCAGAACTCCGTCTGCCACATAGTAATTGATCGCAAGATCGCTGGACAGGGTCAGCGAGGCGCTCTGGAACGTAAGCTCCGGCAGGGCGCCCACAACGATATTGGTCTCGATACGCAGGTCGGCTTCCGGACCCATGCGCTGCAAATAATAGAAGTCGAAGGAATAGGCCTTCCCCTCCTCCAACGCAAGGGCTGCATCCCGGGCATCCGGCTCCACACCGGCAGCCTTTGCCTCTGCCACCCTTTCCCGTGCCCCACGGACATAGTCATTGAGGTGAATCGTCGCCTCTGCCGCACTGTGTGTGCCGCCCATATCCATGACCAGCTCGCCGTTGAGGAACAGATAGGCGTCATCGTTGCCCGCAAAGGTGAAGAACTGATCCTCCGCCTCGTGGTAGACAAATTGGCTGTTGGAGGCAAGGGCGAAGCTGTAGTTCCTGCAATAGTAGGTCTGACCGTACTGCTCCAGACTGCGGAGGCTTTCATACAGGGGACTTTCGTATTTCGTCATTCCCGTTTCGGTGTTTTTCGCCGTGATGGGCAGGAAGGGATACTTGGCGCTGCCGTTATACAGCGGACGGGTGGCGGCGGAGGTGTTGGAAATCGTCTGATCCTCATAGACCACGCTGCTTTCCTGATTTTCGTCCGCAAAGGCGGAATCGAACACGTAGCAGGTCTGCCCCTCGGCGTTGACCGCCTTGCCCAAGGCAAGATACTGGTAATCAGGCTGATATTCGTTATAGGAATCCGGGACGAACAGGCTGTTGAGGAGGAAATATGCCCCGTCCATGCAGGTGGAGATATTTCCCTTTGCGGTATCCCACGCAGTCAGCAGACTGCTGCGCTTCTGGGCGGTCTCTTCGTAGCTGCCCAGCACATAGGCGCCGGAGCCGTCCGTGGTTATCGTCCCTCGCAGCCACTGGGCCAGATCTCTGGCTTCTCCGTTCTCATAGCCATAGCGAGCCCCATCCGCCTCGCCGCTGAGATAGGTGTTGTTAATGGAGTTGTCCGCGTTCCGATACGGAATCGCCAGAGTTTCCTGCAAGGTCATGGCCAGGGCTTCCACCACCTCCTGCCGGTAGGCAGGCAGGCGGTCCTTCAGACTGTGCTCCACCAATCCCAGATACCCACCGGTCTGCGTGCCGTAGAGACGGTAGTTCAGAGCGTCGTAGGCGGACAAATCCGTGCCGGTGACAGCAGTCCCCTGCTCCTGCAGGCCGAAAGCGGGATTGGTTCCCTTGCGCCACGTATCCGAGCCGATGATAAGGTCGCCGTAATGGGACCAGTAGTTGTCGAACTCAAAGAGCATATTGTCAGAGGCAAAGTCATAGAGCTTGATGGGCAGAGACAGGGCTTCCGTGCCAAAGCTGCCGTCAGCCAGATCGGTGCCGCCGTCGGCAAGGGCTCCCGGATTTCGGGCGGCCTCCGTCAGCTTCCAGTATTGGCGGAAGGGATTTGCCTCGTCATAGGCATAGTCCCGTGCCTCCAGCTTGCCTTCCGTGTTCACATTGCCCAGATTTCCGGAGGTGAGCTGGGTGGAAAGGGAGTAATACTTCCCGTTTGCGTAGGAGACAAGGCTGTAGGTGTCCGCAATCGCCGCCTCAGACTGGTTGTTTTGCGACCAGTTGGGAAAAACCGTCCACAGGCCGCCGTCTGTCAGGGCCTCGCACAGGATCAGCCTGCCGTCCTCTCCCACGCTCAGGTATTCGCTGTTGGAAATTTCACGGATGGAATAATAGCCGCCGCCGGACTGCGCCACCGCCCGGCGGTAGTCCGCACCGTTCTGGTAAGCCTGAAGGGTCTCCGGCTCCACACGTTCAAACAGGAATTTCTGGCTTTTGCTGTTGGGATTGTGCGCCGCTAAATTGGTGGAAAGCCCGTCCCATGCGCCGCGAATGGTGCCGCCGATATTGTCCGTGGCATAAGTCTTGCCGGAGATTTCCTGACTGACGATGATCTGGAATGCCGTTTCCTCCGTGTCTGTCAGAATGTTGCAGGGCTGGAGAAACCAGCGCTGCAGCAGGCTGTCTGCTTCCGTGGGAACCAGCGCCGCCAGCGTTCCCCCGCTTCCCCGGTTTGTATCGGTCACGCCCAGACGCAGGTTCCATGCGGTCAGGTCTGTGGCCGTGTATGCGTTCATGGGAGCAAAGCTCCAGCTTCCATCGCTGTTGGCAATGGGCTTCCAGAGATATTCCTCTGCGTTATTGTCGATCTGTCCGTACCGCTTGACCTCCGCTTTTTTGCCGTCGAAGCCGTTATAGCCCAGGTAGCCCTGATTGTTCACGGACTGGATCATATAATATTCCGAAGCATTGCTGTACTTCCGGATGATAAACTGCTGAGAGCTTTCCCCGGTGTAGCGGTTTAACTCCAGCAGACTCTGGCTGCTGCCGGGCATAGACATATCCAACACCCGGCGAACCGAACCGTCTTCATAGTCCGCTGCGCTGCCCTCTGCCGCCAGCGCCAGCGTATACACGCCGTCCACGAAAACCGAGGGATCATGCTTCACCTCCGCAGCCAGGGATGGCGTACGCCATGCGCTCACCGCCAGCGTTACCAGCAGTGCGAAAGCAAGAAGCAACGATATGCTTTTCTTCATGTGTCTCTCTCCTTTCAGCTTTGGAAGCCCATTTCTTCTACATTGATGCTGCAATCCAAGTCCGTGGGCGTCAGGCGGAAGCCAGTAATCACGCCCTGTATCGCGGAAATGTCAAATGTGTAGGTGGTAAACTCTGTGGTGGTCACCGGCTTCACATAGGTATATTCCCCCTGATCGGTTGTGATGATCAGCGTCAGCTCTGTGCTGTCCTGCCGTTCCGTATTTTTCATCGTGACAGAGAATTGCGTATATGCACCGCTGGACAGCCTCAGCTCCGGCGATACAATGGTCAGCACGTTGCCCGCGGCTGCGTCCGTACCCGTGGCAATCGTGGTCAGCATCCCGTTCTGAATATACACATGGAAGCCGTTTTGCACTTCAATGCCCTGAGGGTTCCCCTCCATCTCAAAGTCCCATCGGTCGGCAATCCGCCACACGGCATAGACCGTCATATCTCCGGTCAGATTCAGCTCCGAGACGGTTTCCGTGGAATCCGGTGTCAACGCCCACCCCGCAAAGAGATAATATTTCAGTGTTGGCACCTGTGTGGACAGCGCTGTCAGTCCCTTCCCCTGGGAATTCGACTCCGGCATATTCTGCACCTCGTCCGTGGATTCTGTCGGCCGGTTGGAATCATAGGAAACCGTGTAGGTCGGCGCCTGTCCGGACACCGTAATTTTACAGCTTTCCTTCAGGTTCGGATTGGAAAGGGATTTTACGGTAATGACTGTGGTGCCGTCCGTCTTGGCTGTCACAAGACCGGAAGCGTCCACCTCTGCCACAGCGGGATCGGAGCTTGACCACTGCACCGTGTCATCTCCGTTGGACGGAAGCATTCGCACAGACAGCTTCAGGGTGCCGCCCTCCTGGGTGATCTGCTTTTCCGGAACTAAAAGCCGCATGGCACAGGGGACGGTTACATACTCCGGCGTAAAGTTCTCCCCGATCAGCGTATCCATTTCAGCATAAATCAGCTTTGCAATATTCTCCATACCCGTATCCCCCGGATGAGCCTGCACACCGGGATGCTCAAACAGACCGATTGCTTTGTTTTCGTCTGTATTGAGGGTATTCAAATACGCGACTCTGATATTTTGCTCCTGCGACACGATCTGTTTCACTGCCTCAATTTTTGCGTCACCGCCCCAGAAGGGCGTGCACAGGACAATGACGCAATCCGGCGCATCGGTGCGGATCATGGAAATCAACTGCTGCACCGCATTTTTGTACTGGGCGGCGGTCAGGTTGGAAACGCTGACGTTCTCCCCCATCTGAATGGTGACAAGCTCCGGCACATTTTCCTCGCAGCAGGCACGGAACTGCTGTGCATAGCTTGCAAGGGCAGCGGAATAATCCGCATCGTCCTGGGCAACAACCGCTGTTTCAAAATTGGCGATCTGAGAAATCGTATAGGGCACCTCTCCGTATTTGTCAGAGAGCTTCGCCTGCAGCCGGTGGGCATAATCCTTCTCTGCGGAAGAAGCCGCCATTCCCCAGCTTCCGCTCCAACCCACGGACTCCCGCGGGCCGTGGTAGAGCAGCGAGTTACCGAACATAAACAGGTTCAAATCATATACCGCCCTTGCCTCCGGCTGCCCGTCCACGGCAACGACCTTTACGTTGTCAAAATAGTAGCAGGTCGTAACCTGATTTTGGGGATTGGAATAAATGTTGAACCGATCCTTACTTCTGTCCGTGCACTCAGCGGGAATGGTCCACGTGGCGGAATAATGCACCCATCCGTCGCTTCTGGAAATGTCCAACTGCTTCACAAGGTGATCCTTATTGTTCAGCGCACCTGAATCGACATACTGCAGGTTACAATACAACTGGGTTTTCTCCACCTCACCGGCGGGGTCCAGACGGACATCAAAATCAATTTGGTAGGTCACGCCAGGTGTAAATGTAACATTGCTCCACGCATACAGCCATCTTTGTGCCTCTGTGGTTTTGGCGTAGTAGCACTGATTGAATCTGGCATCGGGGTCTGCGGCAAGCTTCAGATCGTTGTAGAGGGTGAATTTCGGCGTTCCACTCTGAGCGTCATCCGCAAGGAGAATATCCTCCGTTTCCGCCTCGGCAAAGCGGATATCCACAATTTCCACCGTACCCGCCGCATCGAAGGGATCGAAGCGAAGCTGGGTAAGGGTACCCGTCCAGAAGGCATTTTCCCCCATATCGAAGGAAATCACCTGATATCCGTCGGAGGACTGGCCAATGGTGTATCTCACACGCTTGCTTTCACTAAGATTCGGCTGGTCCTCCGTGGCGAAGTAGAAGCCAAGGTTGTCGGAGGTCTTACCGCTCATTGACCACTTGCAGCAGATCTCCAATGTCCGATATTTGTTGCAGTCCAGGTTCAGACCGGTAATTCCCAGCATGGGGTCGTAGCTCCCGTCGGACTTCTGAAACGCTTCCAGCACCAGACCGTTCTCCGTAAACGTGGTATTGGCATTGGACACGCTCCAGCCTCGGGTATCACCGGCACGGTTGAAGAGCCACTCCCCCTCCACGGTGTCATAAAGGGATGCCTCAGGGGTGGTGATATAGTAGTCGCCGCCGTCCTTCACACAATGCACCCCCAGCACCTTTGCCAGCCCCCGGACAGGCAGCATGGGAACGCCGTCCTGAAGGTAGACCGTACCGCCCAGGAGCATCTGCTCCTGACCGTTGCCGAGGGCGTAATCTTTGCCGGCAGTGAAGGTGTAGGAATTTTTATCCCGATAGAGGGTCAGCGTCTGCGCAGCATAGTCCCATTCATAGTAGGTGTAAAGCTGATACTGGATCAGGCTCACGCCGGGTTCAAAGGGGAAATAGTCCACATTGTCCCGGGTTTCTGGGTAAATGTTATGCTTCATTTGGATGCCGTTGATATACAACTCCGGATACTCCTGCCTCAGCTCCAGGGTGATGGACTTGATCGTAAAGGAGGTATCGTTCACCTGCAGCGGGTCTAAACGCAAACCGGTGATCTCCCCCGTCCATGCGGTGCGAAGCCCGATATCGAACAGGAAGGTCGTCTCCTCCGTCGTGGTGGAGATAACACGGATCGAATTCCCCTCGGAATACGCCCCGCCGTTCGTTGCGTAGAATAGCTGCATGGTCTGACCCACCGGAATGCCGCTGGCAACGACACGGATGCGGGTCACATCCTCCGCCGCAAGCCCTTCATACATGGTTGCTTTCAGACCGAATATCGCATCATTGCTCTGTCCTGCGGGCAGGGTGGTGAAGGTCGTGCCGTTGGCGGAGACCGTTGTCTCCGACTTCATGTTGCTCATGGAGAGATAGGTTTTGTATGCGTCAGCCTGGGTAAAATCAAAGGTTCTTTTGTT
>JAEDOJ010000098.1 GCA_016302015.1 Oscillospiraceae bacterium
GGACAAAAAGGGACGGCAAGGAACTCTCTGCCGTCCACCTTTCATAAATTGACCTGTCAGGCCGTTTTCTTCCAGCCGGAAACGATCCTGTCCACGAGGATGGCGATGGCGCCATCACCAGTGACGTTGCAGGCGGTGCCGAAGCTGTCCTGGGCCAAATAAAGAGCGATCATCAGGGCGCACATGGTTTCGTTGAAGCCCAGCATGGATTCGATGAGACCCAAAGCCGCCATCACGGCGCCGCCGGGAACACCCGGTGCGGCCACCATGGTCACGCCCAGCATCAGCAGGAAGGGGAGGATGACACCAAAGGAGCTGGGCATACCGGAAATGTACATGATGGCAAGGGAGCAGCTGGTGAGGGTGATGGTGCTGCCTGCCAGATGGATGGTGGCGCACAGGGGGATAACGAAATCAGCAACCTCCGGGCTGACGCCGTTCTTTTTGGCCTGAGCCAGAGTCACGGGAATGGTGGCGGCGGAGGATTGGGTACCGATGGCGGTGGCGTAGGCGGGCAGCATGGTACGGATAAGGCGGATGGGATTCTTTCGGGCGGCGGAGCCGGCCACCACGTATTGCAGCAAAATGACCACGCAGTGCAAAAGGATGATGAGGGCAAAGACCTTCAGAAATACGCTCATGATCTTAGCCACCTCGCCGGTAAAGGTCATGTTGGCAAAGATGCCCAGCACATGAAAGGGCAGCAGGGGAATGATGACACTTTCTATCAGCTTGGAGATGATGCGCTGAAACTCGTCAAAGGCTTTTTTCAGCACCTCTGCCCGGGTGGCGGCGATGCCGAGTCCCAGCACGAAAGAGAGAATCAGAGCGGTCATAACGCCCATGACAGCGGGCATCTCCACGGTAAAGAGGGAGCCCACTAGGGATTCTTCGGGGTTGGCGGCGCTGAAGTCAAAGATGTTGGCGCTGTTTTTCAGCAGGCTGGGGAACAGGGCCGTGTCGGTGAAATAGGCCAGGCTGCCGGCCAGAATGGTGGAGGCGTAGGCAATGCCGGCGGTGAGGGCCAGAGTCTTGCCGGCGCCCTGGCCCAACTCGGAAATGCCGGGAACCACAAAGCCGATGATGATCAGGGGAATGACAAAATTCAGAAAATTGCTGAACAGGCCGTTGAAGGTGGCCAGCACGGCGATGCCGGAGCGGGGCAGGAGCATACCCAGCAGGATTCCGCAGGCGATGGCCAGAACGAGTCTGGGAAGCAAACCAAGCTTTTTCATGGATGACAGATCCTCCGTTACAGTTTTCTTTTCGTCCCTTTTGCCCGGGTGTCCTTCCACAGCGGGCAAGCGTTTTCCAACCTACCACACAAACAGCAAAAAAGCAAGGAAAAACGGCAAAGATCTTCTGGAAAATGTAAACAGGGACAAAAGAATGAAATATGTCTTTTGCTGGATTACAAATTGTAAAAAAGAGGCTGCCGAAAAAACGTATGGGGCAGGATGTTCGGAAGGAAGGATCGTTACGAAAGAAAAACATCAGGCTGTTGTCACTGAGCTCAGCGTTGTCCATCCACCGGATGGAAAAACTGCCCAGCATCCTCACCTGAAGGGCCTGTTCGTTCATAGTCTGCCTCTTTCTTCCGTATAAGTTGCCTCTTTGAATTCACCGTACCATATCCAGGAGACCCAATCAACGACAATTTGGTAACAAAACGGAAAGACGGTAAATTTTACGAAGACTTTACAGAATCCGGGTCATGAACCTTACTTTTGGGAAGTAAGGTATGACTGTACTCAGGAAAATCCAAACAAACCATGAAACGACCAAAGGAGATCAACGGATATGAAAAAGATTTTGACCATGACTCTGACCCTTACGCTGGCCCTCGGACTGCTGGCCGGCTGCGGCAACAAAGAAGCTGCACCCTCCGCCTCCGGCACCGCCGGTTTTGACGCCTCCCGTGAGATCGGCGTTATCTCCCGTGAGGATGGCTCCGGCACGCGGGGCGCGTTTATCGAGCTTTTCGGCATCGAGCAGAAGAATGAAGCCGGCGAGAAGGTGGACTACACCACCGACGCCGCCGTTATCACGGACTCCACTTCCGTCATGATGACCACGGTGGCAGGCGACCCCTATGCCATCGGTTACATCTCCCTGGGCTCCATGAACGATACCGTCAAGGCCCTGTCCATCGACGGCGCCGAGGCAAGCGTTGACAACATCAAGAGCGGCACTTACAAGGTGGCCCGTCCCTTCAATATTGCCACCAAGGGCGAGCTGAGCGCTGCCGCCCAGGACTTCCTGGACTTCATCCTCAGTGCCGACGGCCAGGCCGTTGTTGAGGATAACGGTTACATCGCTGTCTCCAACGCCCCCGCCTACGCCGGCAAGATGGATTCCGGCAAGATCGTGGTGGCCGGCTCCAGCTCTGTCACCCCCGTCATGGAAAAGCTGAAGGAAGCATATCTTGCCAGGAACAGCGGCGTCACCATTGAGGTCCAGCAGAGCGACTCTTCCACCGGTATGTCCAATACCATCGACGGCATCTGCGATATCGGCATGGCCTCCCGTGACCTGAAGGACTCCGAAGTGGAGCAGGGGCTCACCGGAACCACCATCGCCATGGACGGCATCGCTGTGATCGTCAACAATGAAAACCCCGTCAACGGACTGACGGGTGAGCAGGTGAAGGCCATCTTTACCGGTGAGGCCACTGACTGGAGCAGCGTGGCCGGCTGAAAAAGCAAGAGAAGAGGGCTGTTTGATACAGCCCTTTCCTCGCGTGATGGAAGGAGAGACCAAATGAAGAACTTCAAAGAGTCGTCCATGAAGGTGGTCTTTTTGCTCACGGCCTGTGTTTCCATCGCAGCCGTGGCATTGATCTGTATCTTCCTGTTTGCAAGCGGCATCCCCACCATGGGCAAGATCGGCCTGAAAGAGTTCCTCCTGGGCATCAAGTGGAAACCGGCCAACAACCTCTACGGCATCCTTCCCATGATCGTGGGCAGCATCTACGTGACAGCGGGGGCGCTGCTCATCGGCGTGCCGGTGGGCATTCTGACGGCCATATTTCTGGCCCGTTTCTGCCCCCGGTGGCTCTACCGCATCCTGCGGCCCGCCATTAACCTTATGGCGGGCATCCCCTCGGTGGTCTACGGCTTTTTCGGCCTTGTGGTGATGGTGCCCCTTGTGCGGGAGTACCTGGGAGGCCGCGGCATGGGCGTGCTCACCGCGTCGCTGCTGCTGGGATTGATGATCCTGCCCACGATCATCGTTCAGTCGGAATCCGCCCTTCGGGCTGTGCCGGAATCTTATTATGAAGGCGCCCTGGCTTTGGGGGCTACCCATGAGCGCAGCGTCTTTTTCGCGGTGGTGCCCGCGGCCAAAAGCGGTATCCTGGCCGGCGTCATCCTTGGTGTGGGCCGTGCCATCGGCGAGACGATGGCGGTGAAGATGGTGGCGGGCAACCAGCCGGTGATTCCCGGCAGCATCCTGGCCGGCGTGCGGACACTGACCACCAACATCGTCATGGAGATGGGCTATGCCACGGACCTTCACCGGGAGGCCCTTATCGCCACGGCAGTGGTGCTGTTTGTATTTGTGCTGGTCATCAACCTCAGTTTCTCCATGCTGAAGCGGAGGGGAGAAAAATGAAGCATACGGAAAAAAAGAATCGTCCTTTGGGCAATTTACGGGGCCAGAAGGGGCAGTCCTGCCTGCTGCGCTTTGCGGTTTGGTTCTCCGCCATCCTTACGGCCATGGCACTTTTCTTTGTGGTGGCCTATATCCTGATTAAGGGTATCCCTTATCTGAAGCCCTCTTTGTTCGCCTGGAAGTATAACTCGGAAAACGTCTCCCTTATGCCGGCGCTCATCAACACCCTGTTCATGACGGCGCTGTCCCTCCTGTTCGCGGTGCCGGTGGGCATCGGCGCGGCGGTGTATCTGACGGAATACGCCCGCCGGGGCAATAAGCTGGTGGGCGTGGTACGGGTGACGGCGGAGACCCTTTCCGGCATTCCCTCCATCGTTTACGGCCTCTTCGGTGCCATCTTCTTTGTGAAGTTCCTTGGGATGGGCCTCTCCCTCCTGGCAGGTGCTCTGACCCTTTCTATCATGATCCTGCCCTTGATCATGCGTACCACGGAGGAAGCCCTCCTGGCAGTGCCGGACAGCTACCGGGAGGGGAGCTTCGGCCTTGGTGCGGGACGGGTGCGCACGGTTTTCCGGGTGGTCCTCCCCAGCGCCATCCCCGGTATTCTCTCCGGCGTGATCCTTGGCATCGGGCGCATTGTGGGCGAGTCGGCGGCGCTGATCTTCACCGCCGGAACCGTGGCGGAGGCCGCCGGGAGCGTGTTTGATTCCGCCCGCACCCTCTCCGTCCATATGTACGCCATCTCCGGCGAGGGACTTTATATCGACCAGACCTATGCAACAGCCGTGGTGCTGCTGGCGCTGGTGATTGTCATCAACGCCCTTTCTGAATTTGCCGCCAAAAAACTGGGAGGAACACATGGATAAGATCACAGTAGAAAACCTTGATTTGTATTACGGCAGCTTCCAGGCCCTAAAGGGCATCGAGCTGCATATCCCCGCCAACTCCATCACCGCCCTCATCGGCCCCTCCGGCTGCGGAAAATCCACCCTTTTGAAGTCCCTCAACCGGATGAACGACCTGGTGGAGGGCTGCCGCATCGAAGGAAGTATCCTTCTGGATGGGGAGGACGTTTATCATGGCATGGAAGTGAGTCTTCTGCGCCGCCGGGTGGGAATGGTCTTCCAAAAGCCCAACCCCTTCCCGATGAGCATTTACGACAACATCGCCTTTGGCCCCCGCACCCATGGCGTGCGGGCCAAGGCAAAGCTGGATGACATGGTGGAGGAATCGCTTCGCCGGGCCGCCCTCTGGGATGAGGTGAAGGACCGGCTGGGCAAGTCCGCCCTGGGTATGTCCGGTGGACAGCAGCAGCGGCTTTGCATCGCCCGGGCATTGGCGGTGGAGCCGGAGGTGCTCTTGATGGACGAGCCCACCAGCGCCCTGGACCCCATTTCCACCGCAAAGATCGAAGAACTTGCAACCCAGCTGAAAAAGCAATATACTATAGTTATCGTGACCCACAATATGCAGCAGGCTGTGCGCATTTCTGACCAGACGGCTTTCTTTCTGCTGGGTGAGATGGTGGAATTCGACAAGACAGAACGGCTTTTCTCCATGCCCCGTGACAAGCGGACGGAAGATTATATTACAGGGAGGTTTGGATGATGCGGACACGATTTGAAGAGCAGCTCTCTGAGCTGAGTCATGAGCTGATATTGATGGGCAGCCTTTGCGAAAACGCCATCGCTCTTTCCGCAAGGGCGCTGATGGAGGACAATGTCCAGCTTGCCCGGGAGGTACCCGCCCTTTCTGAACGCATTGAGGGCAAGGAGCGCACCATTGAGGAGCTTTGCCTGAAGCTTCTTTTGCGCCAGCAGCCGGTGGCAAGGGATCTGCGGTCCATTTCCTCGGCGTTGAAAATGGTGACGGACATGGAGCGCATCGGCCACCAGAGCGCCGATATTGCCGAGATCGTCACCATGGAGAACATCTCCTCCGGGGAGGACCTGCAGCGCATCCACGCCATGGCCTCCGCTGTCATCAGCATGGTGACGGACAGCATTGACGCCTTCGTGAAGGAGGATGAGGAGCTGGCCAGGTCGGTCATCCGGTGTGACGACGCTGTGGATGATTCTTTTGACCAGGTGAAAAATGCCCTGATCCGCCGTCTTGCCGCCTCCGAAACGGAGGGCAGCAGCGCCCTGGACCTTTTGATGATCGCAAAGTATCTGGAACGTATCGGCGACCACGCCGTGAATATTGCCGGATGGGTGCTGTATTCCATCACCGGCAGGCTGGAGAGTGAAAATCAATGATCTTCTGCGTAGAGGATGACGAATCCATCCGCAATATGGTGGTTTATACCCTGCAGTCTTCCGGCTTTGACGCCGCGGGCTTTGGCGACGGCGCGGCTCTTTTCGCCGCGCTGGAAGAAGAGCGCCCGCAG
>JAEDOJ010000099.1 GCA_016302015.1 Oscillospiraceae bacterium
GTGTGGCTTCCGCAATGAGGTATTCGCAACTCTTGAGAAAGTTGTTGACCGTTTGCGTGATACTATTTGTCCCCTGTCCAATCAGGTTAAAATTAAAACCCGCAAGCCCTTGATAAACAGGGTTTGCGGGTTTTCTGGCGGAGTGGAAGGGATTCGAACCCTTGAGCCGCTCATCACGGCTACACGATTTCCAGTCGTGCTCGTTATGACCTCTTCGATACCACTCCAGTTATTCACGGCTTTGCTTTTGCAAAACCAGCTTGTATATAATACAAAATATCTGGCGAAATGTCAAGAGGTTTTTCGACTTTTTTTAAAAATTTATTCAGGACTGATCCATGGAGGCCATACAGGCATACAGCACCTGCTGGATAATCGGCGCACAGGTCGTGCCTCCCGCACCGCCGCCCTCTACCACGACCACAAAGGCAAGGGGATAGTCCGAATCCTTCACGAAGCCGGAAAACAGCGCATTGGCTGTCTGACCGTCGCCACGCTCGGCGGTGCCGGATTTGGCGGCACCGTAAAGGCCGTTGAAGTACCAGGAGCCATACTGATTCTGCACCGCATAGTGCATCATCTCCGTCAGCTCGGATGCGGTACCGCTGCTCATCACACTGTCCCCCATTTTGGTGTCTGCTTCATATTTGGTGGACTCTCCAAAGGTGACGCTTTCCACCAGATAGGGAACCGCCGCCTTTCCGCCGTTGGCAATGGCTCCCATCAAGTGCATATATTGGCAGGGGTTGATCTGATCCGTATACTGACCGATCGCCGCCCAGGCGGCCTCGAAGGTTGTGGCGTCATCCACATTAAAATATCCCGGTGTGGTCTCGATCCCGTCAAAGATCAGGCTCTCGTTGATGCCAAACTTCTCCACATACCGTGTGAGGGTTTTGGCGCCCATCTCCGCAGCAACCTCCGCAAAAGCCACATTGCAAGACTGGCACAAAGCCTGTTCAAAGTTCATCGACCCATGGACGCCGTTGCAGATCACCGTTTCTCCGCCGATCTCCGCACTGCCGCTGCAGTAAAAGCTGCGGGTGCGAATGTCGTCGATCTCATCCAGCGCGGCGGCGGCTGTGACCAGCTTGAAGGTGGAGCCGGGCGCATAGGTGGAATGGACAAACCGATTCACATAAACACCGTCATAGGTTTCCGGATTCCCCGCCACGTCCGGGACGTTTTCCGGGTCAAAATTCGGCGTGGACACCATGCAGAGAATCTCGCCGGTTTCATAGTTGTACACCCCCACGGTGCCCTTCCGTCCGTTCAACGCCCAAAGAGCCGCCCGCTGGGCGTCGGCACTAAGGGTCAGGTGCATCACGCCGCTTCCGGTGCCCACATGGTGCGTGCCGCTGAACAGGTTAAACCCGATCAGCTCGTCACCGTATTCGTTGAGCAGGTAGGGCGTAATATTTCCCTGCGTATCTCCAACCAACTGGAGCATCGCCCGGCGGAGAGATTCGTCGTCAGCATAGTCTCTGCCGCTGGTGGCATCCAGCACCACGGTTCCCTCTCTGGTGACAATCATGCCGCTGTCCATAACGCCGTTGTTATAGACGTGAGGACTGTTCTGGAAGGTGACCCAATCCTGCGCCTGAGTGAAATAGCGGAAGATAATGATCAGAAGTCCCACGGACAGAATACCTGCCAGCACCAGCGCAAACCAGGCACGCTTTGCAAGCCTATTCATACTCTTCCACCTCCTCAACCCTCAGGGTCTTCACGGCAAAGCTGGCATTCTGGCGGGTATCCGCCGCCTTAATAAAGGCCAGCAGACCCCATGCCGAAAGCATACTGGAGCCGCCGTTGGACAGGAACGGGAAGGTTACGCCGGTCAGGGGCAGCAGATCCATGGTGCCGAAGACATTCAGGATGGTCTGCGTCATTAAAATCGCAACGGCGGCACAGGCGCCGATGGTATAGAAGCTGCTGCGGCCGATGGCGCAGGAGCGAACAACAAAGACACCGAGGACGATAATGGCGGCCACCATCAGCACGCCCAGAATAACGCCCCACTCTTCGCAGACAAAGCCGAAGACCAGATCCGTATCAGCGGCTGCCACATATTTTAACCAGCCGTTGCCCGCGCCCAGACCCAGAAGTCCGCCGGAAGCGATGCACATCATGGCACGGGTCTGCTGGTAGCCGCCGGACTGGGCGAATTCCCAGGCGTGACCCCAGGCGGCGAAGCGGCTCATAATATGGGGACGGAAACGAACCGCCAGAACTCCCGCAAAGCCGGTGGCGGCGCAGGCCAGGGTAATCGTAGCGAAGCTGCCGGAGCGAAGGTAGGCAATGACAAGGAAGGTCACAAAGAAGATCAGCGCCGTGCCGAAGTCATTCATCAGCGCCAGACAGCCGCAGATGCCGGCGGAATAGACGATGAAGGAAATCAGGTTCCGTCTGGTAACGATACGATCCATGGTGGATGCGCCCACATAGAGGAAGCACAACTTTACCAGCTCAGAGGGCTGGAAGGACAGCGGCCCCAGGGCAATCCAGTTTCTCGCGCCGTTGATTTCCCGACCCAGAACCAGATTCAATGCCAGCAGAAGAACGCCGCCGATTGCCGCCACATAGCGAAACCGTTTCGCCCGGGTCAGATCCCGCAGCGACCAGCCGATGATCAGGTAGATCATAATGCCGCCAACGATGCAGATCAGTTGTTTGCTGACCTCCGAGGGTGCGGAGGAGGCAATCACCGCCGTGCCGATGGTGGAGAGGAAAAACGCCAGAGTTTCCACCTCAAAGCTGATGCGCCGCATGAGGCGAAGGACGGTGAAAAGCATCCATTCCACGCCGATCAGGGCGACAAAGCCCAGCACGCAGGAGGCTGCGTCCTCCGGGTCGCTGGTCATCCAGAACTGGCAGGCCGTCAGAAGCTGGAACAGGGTCAGCAGGAAGAGGGTAAAGCCCGGAGAGAGAATCCGGCTGGATTCTTCCCGGTATTCCGCTTCCTCCTCCGCTTCCGCGGCGGTGGTAGGAGCGAGAATCATCTCCACGCCCCCCAGCGAGATCACATCGCCGTATTTCAGGGCGCAGACGGTCACCTTTTTTCCGTTGACCTTTACCGCGCCTCTGGAGCCGATGTCCGTCAGCGACCAGCTTCCGTCATCATAGCGGGTGAGAACCGCATGATTTTTGGAGACAGTGTCCATATTCACGATAATATCGCAGCCCTTGGAGCGTCCGATGATATTTTCCCAATGGGTCACAGGAAGCTGCTGGCCGTCGGGCATCACAAGCCACGCCCAGGTTTCCGGCTCTCTGCGATAGCGCAGCAGGGGCTTGGCGCAGCGATAGAGAATCAGAATTCCCAGCACCGGCGCCACATATCGCCAGATCGTGCAGAAAAGATTGGCGATCATTGCGCCGTCTTCCTGAAAAAAGTCATTTACTGTTTCAAACAGGGAAGCAAATTCCACAGAATTTCCTCCTTTTCTTTCTTAAAAAGGGACTGAATTTAAAATTCGTCGTAATCCGATCCCATGTCATCGTCCTCCGGCTCCGCCTTCAGGTCATAGGAGGGCTCTACGGAAACATAGGAATAGCTTGGGACGGCTTCCACCGGCAGATCCTCCACGTTTTGCAGCGCATAGTAGAGGTCGGAATCCGTGGGATACCGTTTTTTCCGCAGGCGGTTGTTCACACCATCCACAATCAGGGTGTAGAGCACCGCAAAGATGGGCACGCCCAGCAGCATTCCTCCGAAGCCGAAGATGCCGCCGAAGACAAGGATGGAAACCAGCACCCAGAAATCGGAGATGCCCAGCTTTTCCCCCAGAATCCGGTTCTCAATGATATTTCCGTCGATCATCTGCAGGACAAGGGTGAAGATGATGAAATACAACGCATCAATGGGCTGCTCGATCAGCAGCAGGAGGGTGGAGGGAACCGCACCGATGAAGGGGCCGAAAAAGGGAATGATATTGGTGATTCCCACGATCACGGAGATCAGCGGGGCGTAGGGCAGCCCCATGATCAGAAGCGCAACATACGTCACCACACCCACAAAAATCGCATCGATGATCTTGCCGATGACATAGCCGCTGAAAATCCGGTTGGTACGGCGGGCAATTTCCAGCAGGCGGTTGGCGTGCTGGGTGTTGAACAGGGAGATGACGATCTTCTTGGCCTGAGAGCAGAGCTGGCGCTTATAGACCAGAATATAGACCGCCGCCACAACGCCGATGAGCATATTGAACACGCCCATGACAACACTGTAAACAGAGCTGGTAAGGCCGTTGAGCAAGGCTCCCAGGTCGATGCTTTGCAGGATTTCCGTGATCTTATGGAGAACGGCGTCCAGATTTTCATAAACCAGCTTCCCCAGGTCTGTGTCGGAGAACAGCTTTCCAACCCAGCCGTTGATGGTTTTATAATAGCTCTCCAGACGCTCCTTTTGTAGCAGTTCTTCAATGCTGCCGATCAAATTTGGGACGATCAGAGCGCTCAGCGCATAGAACGCCAGCAGCAAAACCAGCAGAGAGGCCACCACGCCGGTGGAGACGCTGAGGCGGTGACGACGTTTTTCGCTCCATTTTGTCCGTTTCTCCAGCAGCTTGTCCGTCCATTTGACCACCGCTTCCATCACCGGGTTCATCAGGTAGGCAAAGACGCAGCCAAAGAGAATGGGCGCAATAATATCCGTGAATTCGAGGAAGAGGTCATAAAAGCCCCGCAGGTTGGAAAAAACAATCCAGAACACCAACGCCGCCACAATGACCAGAAAGGCGGTCAGACCCCATTTGAAATATTTCTGATTTCGATGGAATTTCAAATTTCATTCTCCTTTCCGGAAAAACTGAGGGAAGCTCTGAAGCAATCCGCTGAGCACCGCTGATTTGTTTAGGATAGAATACCACGAAGTTGCAAAATCGTCAAGTCCCGAAAGGGGCTTGTCAAAGCCCCCTCTTCTGTGTTATCCTATAGAGGAGGTGAGAAGCATGGCAAAATCCGAAGGGCAGAAATTGAAGCTGTTATATTTACAGGATTATCTTTTGAATCAGACCGATGAAGCCCACCCGGTCTCCGCAGCCGGTCTCATAGACTTCCTTGCGGGCGTGGGCATTCCGGCGGAACGGAAAAGCATTTATGCCGACATTCAGGCATTACAGGACTTTGGGCTGGAGATCTGCTACCGCCGGGGGAAAAACGGCGGCTACTATGTAAATCAGCGGAGCTTCAACCTCTCGGAATTAAAGCTCCTGACAGACGCGGTCCTCTCCTCCCGCTTTCTCACCGCCGGCCAATCCGCAACGCTGGTACGGAAGCTGGCGGCGTTGGCAGGCTCCTATGAATCGGAGCTGCTGCGCAGGACGCTGGTGGTTGCCGGCAGAGTGAAAACCACCAACGAGGAAGCCATTGTCAATGTGGAGCAGCTTCACAAGGCCATTGAGAGCAATCGTCAGATTACCTTTCGCTACTTTGATTGGGACGTAAAGCTGGAGAAAAGGTTCCGCGGCAAGACCTATCGGGTCAGTCCCTATCATCTGCTCTGGGACAACGAAAACTATTATCTCATCGCCCACAGCCAGGAGCATGGTCTGACCCACTACCGTGTGGATAAAATGGCGGAAATCCAACTGGCAAAGGCGTCCAGAGTGATCACTCAGGAGGCCAGAGATTTCGACCCCGCCTCCTACACCAGAGAGGTCTTCGGAATGTTCCGGGGCGAACGGAAGCGGGTGAAGCTGCGGTTTGAAAACGCTCTGGCCAGCGTGGTCGTCGACCGCTTTGGTCGGGACATTCTGCTGATTCCCGACGGGAAGGAGCATTTTACCATGACCGTGGACATTTCCCTCTCCCCCAACTTTATTGGCTGGCTGGTGGGCTTTGAGGGACGGGCCGCTGTTGTTTTCCCGGAAAGCGCCGTGGAAGCCTACCGCCGGGTCTGCGAGAAGGCCATCGCCGCCCTCCCGGAGGGCTGACAGCGTGTCGAAAAAGTCCCTTGGCCCCCTCTGACGAGGGGGCTGTCACGGCATCAGCCGTGACT
>JAEDOJ010000100.1 GCA_016302015.1 Oscillospiraceae bacterium
TCAGCCAGCTCCCAGATCTTGCCCACGGGGTCCTTGAAGGCGCCGTCGCCGTAGATCATGGCCTCAATCTGCTTGCCGGAGGCTTCGCTGAGCAGCTTGCTCAGACGCTCCGCCACCGCGGCGCAGTCTCTGGGGAAGAGTTTTACTGTGCCTTCGGTTGCCAGATTGGAGCCCAGCAGGCCGTATTCTGAATTGTAGCCGCTGCCGGTCACAGAAGCGGTGAGCAGATCGTCCAGACCCAGAACCACCTTCCCTCCGGCAGCCTTCAGCAGACGCTTGCTGCGCTGTCTGGTGTGGATGTCGCAGGTGATCACGGTGTCGGTGTAGTCCAGCAGGGTCTGAATCCGGTTGCCGAAGAGAATCTCCGCCTCCGCACCGGTGGAGCGGATCAGGTCGGAATAGAAATCAATATAGTCCACACCGGTGAAGGGGTGGAGAATTTTGCCGAATTTTTCCCGGAAGTCCGCAACGGTCAGAACATCGCTGTAGGGGTTCACACCGGCTGCGTCCAGGCGATCCCAGTCTACCAGATGGTTGCCCACCTCGTCGGAAGGGTAGGACAAAAGCAGAACGATCTTCCGGCAGCCCATGGCAATGCCCTTGAGCAGCATGGAAAAGCGGTTGCGGCTCAGAATGGGAAAAGCAACGCCTACCACGCCGCCGCCGGTTTTGCTGCGAACATCCGCAGCGATCTGCTCCACGGTGGCGTAGTTGCCCTGGGCGCGAGCCACCACGGATTCGGTCACGGCCACCACATCCCGATCCTGGGGATGGATTCCGGCCTCCTGCCATGCGTCGGTCACCGCTTTCGCGGCAACGGCGGCGATATCATCATTTTGACGAATAATGGGAGCACGAATGCCCCGAACAACAGTACCCACAGTTCTCATAATCCAATCTCCTTCTGCCGCAACAGCCCTTGAACTCTGACGGCATAGCTTACTATACAGTATTTCCGGCCATAAGTAAAACATTAAAAATTTATGATGAATATAAGAAAGGCTAATGGGAAAACTAAGAGGCTGCGTTTCGCAGCCTCTTATTTCATTTATATAAATATGTATCGCAGACCCGGCGGGCTTCTTCTGCCAGCACCGGCTCGTCCACGGACACCAGATGTCCCTGCTCCACGGTGACTCTGCCGTTGACCACGGTATAGTCCACCGCACCCCGGAGACCCACAGTGCCGAACACATTTTTGGGGTCGTAGACTGCGCCCACCAGCTCCAGACGGCGGGAATCCACCAAAAAGAAGTCGGCGCATTTTCCTACCTCAATGGAGCCGATATCCGTTCTGCCCAGCAGGGAAGCGGAGCCTCTGGTGGCCATTTTCAGCACATCATAGCCGCTGGGGGCTCTGGAGGAGGAGTTCAGACGATGGAGAAGGAAGCAAATCCGAAGCTCCTCCAGCAGATTGGAGCCGTCCTGAGAGGCGGAGCCGTCCACCGCCAGACCGACCCGCACGCCCCGCTCCAGCATATCCGGAATCCGGGCGATGCCGGAGGACAGCTTCATATTGGAAACCGGGCAGTGGGCCACGCCGGTGCCGGTCTGCGCCAGAAGGTCCAGTTCCCGGTCGTTGAAGTGAATGCCGTGGGCATACCATACGTCCGAGCCGATCCATCCCAGACTTGCCATATAGTCCAGAGGCCGCAGCCCGCAGCGGTCGAGGGTGTAGTTTTCCTCGTCCCTGGTTTCGCACAGATGGGTGTGGAGACGGACGCCGTACTGCCGTGCAAGAATGGCAGACTGCTTCAGCAGATTTGCGGAAACGGAGAAGGGAGAACAGGGCGCCAGAACAATCTGACGCATGGAGCCAAAGGAAGGATCGTGATACTTCTCAATCAGTCTGGCGCTGTCCGCCATGATTTCGTCTACGGTCTGCACCACGCTGTCCGGGGGCAGACCCCCGTCCTTAACGGACAAATCCATGCTGCCCCGGGAGGAGACCATTCTCATCCCCAGAAGTCCGGCGGCATTGAGCTGTGCGCCGATCAAATCCCCCGCATCGTGGGGAAAAACATAGTGATGATCAAAGCAGGTGGTGCAGCCGTTTTTCATCAGCTCCCCCAGCCCGGTGAGGGTGGAATAGTGGATTACCTGTTCATCCAGATTTTTCCAAATTTCATAAAGGGTTCTGAGCCAGTCAAACAGCTCCATGTTCTGAACCTGGGGCAGGTTTCTGGAAAACTGCTGATACAGATGGTGATGGGTGTTGATCAGGCCGGGATAGCAGAGGAAATGGGTGCCGTCGATCTCCCGGTCGGCCTTTTGGGGCAGATTTTTCCCAATGGCACGGATGACGCCGTCCTCGCAGTACAGATCCACCTGCTTCGCCACGGTATCGTGGTCATCACAGGTGACAAGAGCGGACAGATTTCGGATGAGTAAGCCGGACATAAAGGTACCTCCTGTCAGTGAATGGGAATGGAACGAAGGGGATTATTCTGAATGGAAGCCCGCTTGGCTTCCTCATGAAGCTGACGAATGACAACGGCGATTTTTTCGTTGACCTGCTGGATTTCCGTTAAAAATTCCTTGGCGGAGACCCGCAGGACGCCGCTGCGCAGAGCGGAAAGCTGAATCAGGGCGTCGGAGGTGGCGACCCGCACGGAATAATTCCGACCGATTTGTCCCACAAGGGTTTCGATATAAAGGTCTGCGCTTTCGTTTTCTCTGGTGTAGACAACCTTCAGAGAATTGTGTCTGGTTTTGGAGCCTGCGCCGCCCTTGACCCGGTAGCTGTCGAAGACAACCACCAGCTCACAGGGATGGTAGCCGCAATAGTTGCTGAGGATGTCCAGCAACCGCTCTCTTGCTCCCGCCAGATCGGTCTGCGCCTGCTCCCGCAGGCCGTCCCATGCAAAAATCATATTGTAGCCGTCCACGATCAGATATTCCTTCTTTTTGGGCGGCAGGGTGATTTCAGAAGCTTCCGCCTTGGGAACGGGACGATGCAAAACCCGCTTCTCCGGGCCGAATTCCCGCCGGATAATCTCCTGAAGGGCCTTTTCGTCCAGGTCCAGATTCCGGGTTTGCACCCGAACCGGAGGCGGAGCCTCCTCCTTCGGCGTCTGCAGCACGCTCTCCAGATGCATATGAGAGAAAACCTGAGACCATTTTACGTTAAAACCACCGCCGTGGGCGCAAAAAACAGAATCCGGTGTGTTCTCTGTGTCCGCTTCCGGGTCGTAGGCGGCCTCTGCAATGACGGCTTCGGCATTGTGACAGGGGGCGTAGCCCTCCACCCGGCAGATCAGCTTCCCTCTGCCGTGGGTGTAGGACACCACCTGCGCCATATAGTCCTGCATTTCCGCCACCGGGGCGGTGCCCTCCAGACGCATATTGCCCTGATCGTCCTCCGGGGAGGAAAACTCCCCGCCCATGGCACGGATGTCGTTGATGGCACGACCAATCTGCTCCGGGGGAACGGTTAATTCAAAATGATAATAGGGCTCCAGCAGAACGGTGTTCGCCTGCATCAGCCCCTGACGGACGGCACGATAGGTGGCCTGACGGAAATCTCCGCCCTCCGTATGCTTTACATGGGCACGACCGGCGGCAAGACTGATTTTCATATCCGTGATGGGGGAGCCGGTGAGGACGCCCAGATGGGTCTTTTCCCCGAGATGGGTGAGAATCAGCCGCTGCCAGTTCCGATCCAGAGCGTCCTCGCTGCAAACGGAAGCAAATTGGAGACCGCTGCCCCGGGGCAGAGGCTCCAAAACGAAATGCACCTCCGCATAGTGTCGCAGGGGCTCAAAATGCCCCACGCCCTCCACCGGTTCCAAAATCGTTTCCCGGTAGGAGACCCGTCCGCTGTCGATAACAACCTCCAGATCGTATCGCTCCCGGATGAGGCTTTCCAGCACCTCGATTTGAACCTGACCCATGAGCTGGGCGTGGATTTCCCGCAGGCGTTCGTCCCAGACGATGCGAAGCTGGGGCTCTTCCTCCTCCAGCTGCTTCAGCTTTTCCAGAGCGGGACGAACCTCCGTGCCCAGGGGCAGACGAAGGCGGTAAGACATCACGGGAGTCAGCAGGGGAGGCGGGGCGGCCTTGGCAGAGCCCAGACAGTCTCCCGCCACAAGACCGGAAAGCCCGGTCACGGCGCAGACGGTGCCGGAGGAAGCCTCCTCCACCTGGGTGAAATTCACCCCGGAGTAGAGACGAATCTGGCTGACCTTTTCCTCCAGCTCCACGCCCTCCCCGGAGGTATATTTTAATGAGGTACGCACCCTCAGACTGCCGCCGGTGACCTTCAGGAAGGTCAGACGGTGACCCTGGGGGTCCCGGGCGATCTTATAGACTCTTGCGCTGAAGTCCTCCGGGTAATACGGCTCGGCGGTGCAGTCCTCCAGAGCGGAAAGCAGGTCATCCACCCCTTCCAGCTTCAGGGCAGAGCCGAAAAGACAGGGGAACATCAGCTCCCGCTGAATCAGGTCTGTGAGTTGGGCGTGGGTGACCGTTCCGGTTTCCAGATACTGCTCCAGAACCGCCTCGTCGCACAGAGCGGCGGCTTCCTGATCCTCCAGCGCCATGCACTGGCTGCTTAAATGCGCCTTGACATCCCGCAGCAGCCTGTCCCGGTCCGCGCCGGGAAGATCCATCTTATTAAAGAAAAGAAAGGTAGGAATATGATACCGACGGAGCAACCGCCACAGGGTTTCCGTGTGTCCCTGAACGCTGTCGGTGCCGCTGATCACGAGGATGGCGTAATCCAGCACCTGCATGGTGCGCTCCGCCTCCGGAGAAAAATCCACATGACCGGGGGTGTCCAGCAGAGTGACGGAGAGGTTGGGGGTGGAGAACCGTGCCTGCTTGGAAAAAATGGTGATGCCCCGGCTGCGCTCCAGAGCAAAATGATCCAGAAAGGCGTCGCCATGATCCACCCTGCCCAGCCTTTTTACCTGACCGGTGCGATAGAGCAGGGCTTCGGAAAGGGTGGTCTTTCCGGCGTCCACCTGAGCGAAAATGCCAATGGTAATTTGCTTCATGGATTATTCTTCCACGGCCTCTTCGGCGCTCTTGTCGTCCTTTTTGAATTTTTCCTGAAGCTGGGAAACCAGAGGAAGCAGAGCGCTGATGATGCCCTTCTTTTCGGTCTCCTCTTCGGAGACCCTCAGAACCTTCACCTCCGAGCCGCAGACGGCAAGGAAGGTCAGAGGAGTCTTGGTAATTTTTACACCGGCGCCGGCCATGATGCCGTCCGCCTTTTTCTTTGCGGCAAGGTCAGAGCCGCCGCCGGTAAAGCCGCAGGACAGCTTGGCAACGGGGATCACGGTCACGTCGCCGATGACGATGGGGGCTTCGGTGACAGACTGCTGTGCGGAAAGCTCCTTCGCCTGCTGGGCGGTGAATTCAAATACCTTCAAAAGCTCATTCATGTCTTGGCGCCTTCTTTCTTGAGAGATTGTTTGAGATAGCGGCCGAACAGGCCGAGGAGGAATGCGACAAACGTCCGGGGACGGTAGTTCAATTGCCCGTCAAAGCGGACGGTGGAGGCTTCCCGGGTAAAATCGCAGCGGATGTTGACGGAACGTTTTTTGAATTTCATGGTATCCTCCAGCAGGGTCAGCAGAGGATAGACGGCGGCGCAGACCGCACCGTAGGAAAAGGCGGCGTCGGCGGCGTCGCTGTCACCGACTACGATTTCCAACTCAAATTTGCGGAAAACTCCTTTTTTCACCACACCGAAGATTCTGCCGAACAGGTCCCGCACTGCGGCGAAGACGCTGCCGATGGTTGCAACCAGACCGTTTTCGCTGATGGACTGTCTGGCCCTGGCGGCGGTGCTGATCTCATCAAAGCCCAAAAAGGACAACAGGGTGGAAGCAGCGGAGCTCTTGGATTTTTTCTTCCCCTTCGGGGGAGCCGGCGCAGCTTCCTGCGTTGGCTCTCTGGGCGGCTTCTCGCTGTCCGCCAGGGTGAAAAACAGATATTTGACCCGGTACTGCAGCTCTGCCTCCGGATCATAGCGGAGGTAAATCCGC
>JAEDOJ010000101.1 GCA_016302015.1 Oscillospiraceae bacterium
GAAAAAAGCGCTGTGCTCAGGCACAGCGCTTTTTGTATCAGAAGATCACGGCCCAGAGGGCGGCGAGGAAGATGGACGGTCTGACGAAAGGAGTTTTGCAGTCTTGCGGCAAGGCATTCCGTGTTACAAGAAAAAAGAATTGACATTTTGCTCTCATCTTGTAGAATCAGAATAAAGGAACGGTTGATTGTGTATCAACTGCTTTGGGAGGCATAGAAATGAGAAGAAAGATCATAAGCGTGGTTCTTACGTTCGTGTTGTTGCTGCTGTCTGCAATTCCGGTGGGAGCCATCATGACTCCGATTGATGACTCGGAGTGGAGTTTTCTGGAAGACAGCGGAACGCTGTATATCAAAGCAGATGGAGAACTGACTTGGCCTCGTAATTTCGACCAGGCTCCGAAATGGAATACAGGAGAAGTTCGCACCTTGATTATCGAAGAAGGCACTACAAGAATAATGGGCGACTTGTTTGTGGGCTATGCGGCGTTGGAAAAGGTGATTCTGCCGGAAAGCTTGGAATATATCAATGGAATGACATTCAAGGACTGTGTCAGCTTGAAGGAGATTTGGATCCCGAACAACGTCCAATTCATAGGGTCTGGTGTGTTTTCCCAGTGTACATCCTTGGAAAAGGTACATTTACTGTCCTCCCTTAATGAGATCGGCCCGAACGCCTTTTCGAAATGTACTTCACTGAAACGCATCTCGTTTCCTACTAGCCTGAGAACGGTTGGAAAGGAGGCTTTTTCTGAATGCACCAGCCTGGAAAGTGTGACCCTCCCGGAGGGATTGACCAAACTCGGAAGACGTGCTTTTTCCGGATGCACGAATTTGCAGCGGGTAGTGCTGCCTGCTTCGCTGGAGGATCTTGGTGAACAGGCATTCAATCTGTGCGAAAAGCTGCGCAGCTTTACTCTTCAGGAGGGTAACTGCAATTTTTCTTGCAAGGACGGCATTCTGTACTCTTCCGACGAAAAAACGTTGGTTGCCATACCCAGCGGCTATGTGGGGAAATTTACGATCCCGGAGGGAGTAGAACGTGTGGGTTGCTTTGCCGCTATGAGTTCATCCTTCATAACGGAGATCGAAATCCCGGATTCGCTGACGACCTTTGATATATGCTCTTTCCTTGGATGTAAGCGTTTGTGCAGCCTGATACTTCCCGAAACTGTGAAAGAGGTCAAGCCAGGGGCGTTTCATGCGGCAGCGATATATGTCAAAATAGAGAATCCGGATTGTCGCATTCCCCTAATGGAGGATATTGATTTGGGCTCAGAAAGATACTGGGGCTGGGGCTCGAACTTTAGCAGCAGCGATGACACCAAGATTTTTGGTACGCCGGGAACGGCCGCAGAGCGGTATGCAACCCGTTATCGATGCAAATTTTTCCCTCTTTCGGAGTGGAGCGAACCGGAACAGCCCCTCTACGTGCCCCTGCCTGCGTGGACGCAGGAGGAACTGCCGGAGCTTACGCCCGATGAACCCTATGATCCTACAAATATGAACTATCACGATCTTTCAATGTTTGCGTGGTATTATGACGAGGTGCGCTACGCAGTCAAGACCGGTCTAATGAGCGGTGTGGGAGATAACCTCTTTGACCCGGAGGGAACCATGACCCGAGCGATGCTTGTGACGGTGTTGTGGCGCTACGAGGGACAGCCCAAGGGTTATCAGAACACCTTTACAGATGTGAAAGACGGCATCTGGTACTCTGATGCGGTGGCGTGGGCATCGGCGAATGACATTGTCAACGGCGTCGGCGGCAGTCGATTTGACCCGGATGGTGAGATCACCCGCGCACAGATGGCCACGATTCTGTTCCGCTATGCGGAAAAGAAGGGCGTCGACACCAGCAAGCGCGGCGACCTGAGTGTTTTCCCGGATGGCGGCTCCGTTGAAAGTTGGTCAAAAGATGCCATTCAGTGGGCAGTTGAGGAAAGAATCATCAACGGTTCTGACGGTAAGCTCCTGCCCAGGGAGAGCGCCACCAGAGCACAGGTTGCAGCCATCCTGATGCGTTTTGTGGAGAAATTTTTAATTATATAATTAAATGAAGCGCTGTGCTCAGGCACAGCGCTTTTTGTATCAGAAGATCACGGCCCAGAGGGCGGCGAGGAAGATGGACGGGAGCAGATTTGCTACCCGGATTTTTTTCGTCCGCAGGAAGTTCAGGCCGATGCAGAAGATCAGAATGGAGCCAACATAGGACAGGTTATCCAGGGCGGCCTGGGGAATGAAGGAGCCGAGGAAGACTGCCAGCAGGGTGAAAAAGCCTTGAAACAGGAACACCGGAACGGCGGAAAAAATGGCGCCCCTGCCCTGAGAGGCGGTGACGATACAGACAAAAATGGCGTCCAGAATGCCCTTGGCAAGGAAGGTGGAATAATCTCCCACCGCGTCATGGAAGGCGCCCACGATGGACATGGCGCCGATGCAAACGGTGCAGGAGGTGCTGACAAAGGTGGCGATGAAGCTGTTGTCCCCCTGACTTCCGCTCTTCACCTTCAGCCATGCGCCGAACCGCTCCACCCAGCCTTCGATGTTCAGAAGCTCCCCGATGACCGCTCCCAGCGCCAGACAAATGATCATCATGGTGGGATTCTTTGCGGAGATGGCGCCGTGGTCGATGACCAGCATTTTTTCCAGGGTGCTTCCCACGCCGAGGAACATGACCGCTACGCCGATGGCGGTGATCATGGCCTCCTGCATCCGGGGCTTCAGGGCTTTTCCGAAGACAAGGCCGAAGACGCCTCCCGCCACCACGCACAGCGTATTGATGATAGTCCCCAAGCCGATCATGAACAATCCTCCGAAAACCGACACTTTTCATCTTATTTTAACACATTTTACCGGATTTTTCAAGAGAAATGCACAGTTTTTTACTGGTTTCCTGCATAATTCTCGCCGCCGATCCGGCATAAATTTTTGTGAATCTGACAAAAATAGTACACCGGCGTTCAAAAGTATTGACATGATACAAAAAAAGGTGCTAATATGCTTCCATACAAGAACAAGTGTTTTTGTTCTGAGGACAAGTGGTTTGTATAACATGGAGAGGAAGGCGATTCGATGAAAAACCAGTACTTGAATGAACTGATGGAGCGGGTCATTCAGCGAAATCCCGCAGAGCCGGAATTTCATCAGGCGGTAAGAGAGGTTTTGCAGTCTCTTGATCCTGTGGTGGAGGCCCGCCCGGAGTACATTACCCAAGGTGTGATGGAGTGCCTTGTGGAGCCGGAGCGGATCATCAAGTTCCGTGTCCCCTGGGAGGACGATCAGGGAAAGATCCACGTCAACCGTGGCTTCCGTGTCCAGTTCAACAGCGCCATCGGCCCGTATAAGGGCGGCTTGCGCTTCCACCCTTCTGTTTATGAAGGCATCATCAAATTTCTGGGCTTTGAGCAGATTTTCAAGAACAGCCTCACCGGCCTGCCCATCGGCGGCGGCAAGGGCGGCTCTGACTTTGATCCCAAGGGGAAGTCCGATACGGAGATCATGCGCTTCTGCCAGAGCTTTATGACGGAGCTGTTTAAATATATCGGCCCGGACACCGACGTTCCCGCCGGTGACATCGGCGTAGGCGGCCGGGAGATCGGCTACCTCTTTGGTCAGTATAAGCGGCTGAAGAACGAGTTTTCCGGGGTTCTCACCGGCAAGGGTCTGAGCTACGGCGGCTCTCTGGCCAGAACCGAGGCCACCGGCTACGGCCTGTGCTATTTCACCGACTGTATGCTGAAGGACGCCGGGAAGAGCTTCGAAGGGGCAACGGTGGTCATTTCCGGCTCCGGCAACGTGGCGATCTACGCCTGTGAGAAGGCGACCCAACTGGGAGCGAAGGTGGTTGCCATGTCCGATTCCAACGGCTATGTCTACGATCCTCAGGGCATCGACCTTTCCGTGGTGAAGGAGCTGAAGGAGGTTCAGCGGAAGCGGATCAGGGAGTATCTCAGCTTCCGTCCGGAGGCGGAGTATCATGAGGGCTGCCGGGGAATATGGAATGTGCCCTGTGACATTGCCTTCCCCTGCGCCACCCAGAACGAATTGAACGAGGAAGCCGCCAGAACGCTGATCGCCAACGGCTGCTTTGCGGTTGCCGAGGGCGCGAATATGCCCTGTACCCCTGAGGCGGTGGAGGCCATTCAGGGTGCGGGACTGCTCTTTGCTCCCGCCAAGGCCGCCAATGCCGGCGGCGTGGCAACCTCCGCGCTGGAAATGAGCCAGAACTCCATGCGGTTCTACTGGAGCTTCGAGGAGGTCGACGCAAAGCTGAAATCCATTATGGAGGACCTGTACCGCAACGCCTCCAAAGCGGCGGCGGACTACGGCATGGCGGGAAATCTGGTGGCGGGCGCCAACATAGCCGGCTTCCTGAAGGTTGCGGACTCCATGCTTGCCTACGGTCTGGTATAAGGAGGTGCTCCTATGAATGCATACGCAGCAGAGGTGTTGGCACGGCTGCAGCAGCAGTATGCCAACGAAAAGGAATACCTGCAATGTATCAAGGCGTGGCTGGAAATGATCGGGCCTGCGCTGGAGGGTCAGGAAAAATACAAAAAAGCGGATCTTCTGACCCGCATGGTGGAGCCGGAGCGGATGTTTGCGTTTCTGGTGCCCTGGGTGGACGATGCGGGCATTGCCCACACCAATCACGGCTACCGGGTGCAGTTCAACAGCGCCATCGGCCCGTATAAGGGCGGCCTGCGGTTCCATCCCTCTGTCAATGCCGGTGTGGTGAAGTTTTTGGGCTTTGAACAGACCTATAAAAACGCCCTGACCGGCCTGCCCATCGGCGGCGCGGCCGGTGGCGCGGACTTCGACCCCCAGGGGAAGAGCCATCGGGAGATCATGCGGTTTTGTCAGTCCTTTATGATTGCCCTCTATCGCTATATCGGTCAGGATACCGACGTGCCCGCCGGTGATATCGGCGTCAGCTCCCGGGAAATCGGCTACCTGTACGGGGAGTATAAGCGGCTGACGGGACGGTCGGAAAGCTCCGCTCTGACGGGGAAGGGACTGACCTACGGCGGCAGTAAGATTCGTCAGGAGGCGGCGGGCTTTGGCGCCGTGTACTTCCTGGGACGGATGCTGGAGCATGACGGCCAGACCCTGGAGGGCAGGAAAATTGCCGTTTCCGGCTTTGGCAATATGGCCTGGGGCGTCTGCCGAAAGGCGGCGGAGCTGGGAGCGAAGGTGGTCACTCTCTCCGGCCCGGACGGGTATATTTTCGATCCCGACGGGGTGAATACCCAGGAAAAGTTCGATTTTATGGTGGATATGCGGCAAAACGGCGACAATCGGGTGGAGGCCTACAGCGAACGCTTCGGCGTGGAATTTTTCCCGGGGAGGAAGCCCTGGGAGGTGCCCGTGGATATTGCCATGCCCTGCGCCACGGAAAATGAACTGGGCGTGGAGGACGCCATCCGTCTGCTGGCAAATAATGTAAAGTATTATGTGGAGGCGGCGAATATGCCTGCCACGGAGGATGCCCTCCGTCTCCTGCGGCTCAGCCCCAACATCAAGACGGCTGGCGCAAAGGCGGCAGGCTCCGGCGGCGTTGTGGTTTCCGCATTGGAAATGGTGCAGAACAGCATTCGCTACAGTTGGACGAGACGGGAAGTGGATCAGCGGCTGCGGGGCATTATGAATTCCATCTATGATGCCTCTGCCGCCTCTGCGAAGGACTACGGTCTGGGAGACGACCTGATTGCGGGCAATGCCATTGCCGCCTTCCGGAAGGTCGCCGACGCCATGCTGGCCCAGGGACTGTAACAAAAAAAGCTTCCCTATGGAATACGGCGGATCGCCGGTTTTTACACCGACAAAGGCTCCCTCTGATGAGGGAACCTCCGGGTTTGTGCAATCTCAGGCTCCCTCTGATGAGGGAGCTGGCGGTGAAGCCGTCTGAGGGAGAGAAAAAAGCTGCCGATTATTAGAGTTTTCCGTTTTTTATAGCGTT
>JAEDOJ010000102.1 GCA_016302015.1 Oscillospiraceae bacterium
AGTACGCCGCCGGACTGGTGGGCCATTCGCTCGGAAATCAGACCCTGAACCAGATTGCCCAGATGGACAAAGCCCGTGGGAGAAGGCGCCATACGGGTAATCACCGCACCCTCGGGGGCGTTACGCTCCGGGAAGCGGGCTTCCAGCGCCTCAGGCGTCAGGGTCACATGGGGAAAAAGCAGCTCTGCTAATGCAAAAGTATCCATATCGTATTCCTCTGTTTTCGTAGTTTTTCTATTGTATTATATCTGTCTT
This sequence comes from Oscillospiraceae bacterium, assembly GCA_016302015.1. The sequence goes on from JAEDOJ010000102.1 coordinate 256, forward strand.
TTCCCGGGATGTCAATGCCGCAAAAAGCTGCCGCAGACCTGCGGCAGCCAATTCTGCGGATTTTCCCGGAGCTTCCTTAATTCCAATTCAGAGAAAACTGAATCATGGACTGATCCCAATCCGCTTCATCAATTTCGCTGTTGGTGGTCAGGGGGTCCAGATACCACTCGCCGTCCACCTCTACCATGATCAGGGGAATCTCGTCTCTGGACAGAGATTTGCCGGAAACGGCTGCCCGGAGATAGACCACGCAGGCCGATTCAATATAGCCGTCCTCCGTGCCGAATTTCATGGCATAACGCTCGTCGATGTTCTGGACATAGTCGTCGTCCAGCTTCTCGCTGCGAATGATCTCATATTTCAGATGATCCAGATTCATGTTGTCGGAAAGATAGGTCAGGGCGGCAGGCGGCAGCATTCCCAGGGCGCTGCTCAGATCCATTCTCAGGAGGGAATCACAAAGATCCTCCACCGCGTTTTCCGCTTCATCGCCCTGGAACAGCATCACCAGAACGGAAGCCAGCACCACCAGGGCCACCAGCGCCGCAACGATCCGAAGGATGCGTTTTTTCTTCACGGGATCCATTTTTTCGGGCTTGTTGAGCGGTTTTGCCAGAGCTTCGCCGCACTTGGTGCAAAACGTTACTTCCTCCGGGTTTTCAGCTCCACATCTGCTGCAAATCATGGCTTGAAAGCCTCCTCTTTCTCTTTTGGCATAGATTATAATACGCCGTATCACCTTTGTCAAGCTTGCCTCATTTGCTTTTTTCCTTGCTTTCCTCCAAGGATTTGTTATAATGAATATGGGAAATTCAAGATTCGTTTGCTTCGATGTCATAATTCAGTAACATTCGGATTTTATGATGAATTCATAAAATCCCGGTGAAAGGAGTCCCTTGAAATATGGATGAAAAATATACGCCCTTTACGGCTCCCGATGCGGACGCATTGACCGGCGGGTCTGAGGAAACCGCTCAGGCTTCCGGTTCGGAATCCGAGCAGCCCGCAGAGCCGATTTACACAGAGCCGGTACAGCCGGCCGCACCTGTTGCTTCCGAGCCTGTCCGCCCGGCGCAGCCCGTTGCGCCTCCCCGTCCGCCCCAGCAGAACGTACCTCCCCAGTATTACCGTCCTGCCGCCACCTATTACACCCAGCAGCCCTACGGCTATCGCCCGCCGGTGCAGCAGCCCCCCCGCCAGACGCCGCCCATGCAGCAGGGCGCTCCGGTCTATCAGCAGCCGAGACCTGCCGCTCCTCCCTATTCCCCGGAGCAGAACCCGGCCGCCAAAAAGGCGAAGAAAAAGAAGCGTCCGGCGCTGCGGCTGGCAATTGTCGCCCTGTGCTGCGCTCTGGCAGGAAGCATCTGCGGCGGCGCCATCGTGGGCGTGATCATGAATTCCGGCCGGGAGGATGCTTCCCCTTCCGCAGTCGCTCCTGCTACGGAGCCTGTGATTTCCGAGACAACCCCACGCCCGGAAATTTCCAGCGTTTCCAATCCCGACGGGACAATGACCCCCGCACAGGTCTATCAGGCCAATGTGTCCGCCGTTGTGGGCATTGCCAACGAAGCCACCAACTATAACGTCTTCGGTCAGGCTTCCACCACTGCCAGCTCCGGCTCCGGCTTTATCATTTCCTCCGACGGCGAGATCCTCACCAACTACCACGTGGTCGAGGGCGCTCAGACGCTGACCGTCAGCCTCTTTGACGGCACGAAGTACAACGCCGTGGTGCTGGGTTATGAAGCGGAAAGCGACATCGCTCTGCTGAAGATCGAAGCCAGCGGCCTGCCCACCGTGAAGCTGGGCGATTCCGATCAGCTCTATGTGGGCGATGAGGTGGCCGCCATCGGCAATCCTCTGGGCGAGCTGACCTACAGCTTAACCGTGGGCTACATCAGCTCCATGGATCGGGACGTGAATACCGACGGTGTTCCCATCAACATGATGCAGATTGACGCCGCCATCAACCCCGGCAACTCCGGCGGTCCCCTCTTTGATATGTACGGCAACGTCATCGGCATCAATACCGCAAAATATTCCGGCACCATAAGCGGCAGCGGCGCGACCATTGAGGGCATCGGCTTTGCCATTCCCATCAATGACGTGGTTGCCATTCTGGACGATCTCCGGGAGAACGGCAGCGTTCCCAACCGGGCTTATATGGGCATCACCGTATCCACCGTTGCGGAATCTCCCGCCATGGGTACTCCCGCTGGGGTGCTGGTCAACAGCGTTACCGCCGGCGGCAGCGGAGAACAAGCCGGCCTTCAGGCCAACGACATTATCACAGCCATTGATGACACCGCCATTACCAACACCACCGATCTGAGCAAGTATCTGAAGAAGCTCCGTGCCGGTGATACCGCCGTCCTGACGGTGTTCCGCAGCGGCCAGACCATCACCGTGAATATCACCTTTGACGCAAAGCCCTCCTCCGGCACCTATGTGGAGCCTACGGAGGCCACGGAAGACGAGGATTATGGCTTCGACTTCTTCAATCCCTGGAGCTTCCTTCCCTGATTCAAAATAAATAAGCAGGCACCCGAATGAGTGCCTGCTATTTATTATTTTGCGTACTCCGTAGCCTTGGTCTCACGGATCACATTGACCTTGATCTGACCCGGATACTCCAGCTCAGATTCAATCTTATGGGCAATATCCCGGGCCAGAAGAATCATGTTATCCTCGGAAACCTCCTCGGGCTTGACCATAATGCGAACCTCACGTCCGGCCTGAATGGCAAAGGATTTCTCAACTCCGGGGTAAGAGCTGGTGAGTTCCTCCAGTTTTTCCAGACGGCGGATATAGTTTTCCACGTTTTCACGGCGGGCGCCGGGACGTGCCGCAGAAATGGCGTCTGCCGCCTGAACCAGGCAGGCAATGACCGTTCTGGGCTCCACATCATTGTGGTGCGCCTCAATGGCGTGTACCACATCAGGGCCTTCGTTGTACTTCTTCGCCAGCTCAACGCCCAACTGGACATGGCTGCCTTCCATTTCATGGTCAACGGATTTGCCAAGGTCGTGGAGCAGACCGGCACGCTTTGCCAGGGCAATGTCCACGCCCAGCTCGCCGGCCAGCAGACCGGAAATATGAGCCACCTCGATGGAATGGTTCAAAACATTCTGACCGTAGGAAGTACGATATTTCTGACGGCCAAGGAGCTTGACCAGCTCCGGATGCAGGTTGTTGATGCCGGTCTCAAAGGTGGCGCGCTCGCCCTCCTGTTTGATGACCCGGTCAACCTCTTTGCGGGATTTTTCCACCAGATCTTCGATCCGGGTGGGATGAATGCGGCCATCGGCAATGAGCTTCTCCAGCGCCAGCCGGGCAACTTCCCTGCGAATGGGATCAAAGGAAGAGACGGTGATGGCCTCGGGTGTGTCGTCAATGATCAGATCCACGCCGGTGATGGACTCCAGCGCCCGGATATTCCGGCCCTCACGGCCGATGATCCGGCCCTTCATCTCATCGTTGGGCAGCGCCACAACGGAAACCGTGGCCTCTGCGGCATGATCCGCAGCGCACCGCTGAATGGCAATGGAAATGATTTCCCGCGCCATCTGTTCCGCGTTTTCCTTGGTCTGGTTCTCGATCTCCTTGATCTTCAGCGCCGCCTCGTGACGGCATTCGTTCTCCAGACTCTTCAGAATCTGATTCCTGGCCTCCTCCTGGGTCAGACCGGAGATTTTCTCCAGCATTTCAAGCTGACTCTTTTTGATCAGGTTGATCTCTTCCTGGGTGGAAACCACGGCAGACTGACGCTTCCGCAGGTCTTCCTCCTTGCGCTCGAAGGCGTCCATCTTCTTGTCTAAGGACTCTTCCTTCTGCTGCAAGCGGCGTTCCTGTTTCTGAAGATCGGAGCGGCGCTCTTTGACTTCTCTTTCGTATTCCGTGCGGTTTTTATGGATTTCTTCCTTGGCTTCCACCAGCATCTCACGCTTCTTATTCTCGCCGCCCTTAATGGCTTCGTTAATAATGCGTGTCGCCTCCGCTTCGGCGCTCTGGATTTCCCGTTCAGCAACCTTTTTGCGGTAGATCACGCCAATGAAGAAGAATAACAGTGCTGCCATGACGATAATGATCGTCCAAAAATACCATTGCATACCCCGTGAATACACCTCCTGTTGTAAAAATTTGGGTTACGATCGGGCACTGGGTGCCCCAAGATAAAGTAACGTTCTTCCGCACCACCCCATTGTGCGGAGAGAACCACACTAATCCACCGTTTATTGTACTGTCTACCGTGACAGATGTCAAGGAATTTTTCAAATAATTCCTTTTGCCCCCTCTGGGCCAGTCTTGACAACCACAGGAAAAGTTGATAGAATATCTCCGTTACATTTGTGTTTCAGGCGTTCTCAGTCCCGACGCAGACGAAACGGGCTGGCTCAAGGCGGGAGGGAATCTGCGATGCCGGCCGCGCTTGTGCGCTGTCGCCTTTGGGAAGGGTTTGCAGTTGAAAGTTGAAAATGGAAAAGGCATTCTCCTTTGCGGTACGGATTGTGAAACTATGCCAACATTTGCAAAATCTGAAACAAGAATATGTTCTTTCCAAACAACTTTTACGAAGCGGAACCGGTATCGGAGCGAACATCAGCGAGGCACAGCAGGGACAAAGCAAAGCAGATTTTGTGTCAAAGATGTCCATTGCTCTAAAAGAAACGGCAGAATCAAAGTATTGGCTTCGCCTGCTTCAAGCGACGGATTATCTTACTGAAAAGGAATACTTTTCTATAAACAGTGATTGCGTTGAGATTGAGAAAATGTTGACAAGCATTATTAAGTCCGCGAAGCAATAACTTTCAATTTTCAACTTTACACTTTCAACTTTATATTAGCAGGAATGGCATACGCGTATGATGGTTTTGAAGGAGAGACTGCGGCAATGAACACGAAAAATGAACGCTTACCGAAGAGTTTTTTTCGCGCAAATCCGCTGATGGATTTGTCTGCGGCCATGATTGCATATTATACGATTACTGAAAATCTGAACGAAAAACTGGAGCGAATGATCTCGGATACTGCGAAAACAGGGATCAATGAGGATCGAAAAAAGAAAATCCGACAAGAACGTCAGCACATCGAGCAGACAGATGACCCCGCAGCCTTGGTGGAGATCATGCGCAAAGGCCATGATGTTATAAACCAGCGCTTGCTCTGTACAAAAGTCGCAACCCTTCACGAGCAAACGATGCCCCTGCTGCTCAGGCGGTATCGTACTTGTGCGTTGGATCAATTTATCGATGCGGCGACCGTGGTATTTGCAACCTGTGAGAGAAAGTATGCTGAAATGCTGCGGGAAATGTATACGGATATTCGTTGCCCGTTTGCGCAGGCTTGTGCTTGTCTGGTGTTTGGAATGCAGGGAATGGAAGAGGAAATTCCTTTTTTGCACAGCGAATATCTCCGCTTTCAGAAGGCTTATCCGGATGAAGCATTTCACCAGCATCCTCTGTTGGCGCTGTATATTTTGCATGGGAAGATGTGATTTCTCCGGAAACCCACGCTTCCGTGTTCTGTCCTCTTTCTTCAGCGAATACAAATGGTAAGAACAGGTTTACCTGTTCTTATAGATGTGGAGGAAGCGATGCGCTCCGCCTCGGCTGCCTCCCCGTGTAAAAATCAGAGGTACAAAAGAATACGCGGGCATGGTGGA